>NZ_JBEZEV010000024.1:0-74351 GCF_040649055.1 Micromonospora sp. NPDC049060 | reverse complement strand
CCGGTGGGGGCCGGGGGCGGTCGTGGGGGGGGGGGGGGGCCGCCGGGCGCTTCCGGCGCGCGGCGCATCGGCGACGGGCGGTCCGCCGGGCGGCGGTCCGGTGTCAGAGGGAACGCACCGCGCCCGGCACGGTGAACTCGATGGTCTCGCGGGCGACCTCGCGCTCCACCACCGTCACCGGCCCGCGCGCCCGCAGCGCCTCGACCACGCCCTCGACCAGGCGCGGCGGGGCGGACGCACCCGCGGTGACCCCGACCGTGCTGACACCCGCCAGCCACTCCGGCAGGATCTCCGCCGCGTCCTCGATGAGGTGGGCCGGTCGGCCGGCGCGGCGGGCCAGCTCGACGAGCCGTTGCGTGTTCGCCGAGTTGGTCGAGCCGACCACGAGCACGAGGTCGGACTCCTCGGCGACCGTACGCAACGCCGCCTGCCGGTTGGTCGAGGCGTAGCAGATGTCGGCCGAGGACGGCCCGCGCAGCGCGGGGAACCGCTGGCGCAGCACGTCGAGCACCTCGGCGGTCTCGTCCACGGCGAGCGTGGTCTGGGTCAGGTACGACACCCGGTCCGGGTCGGGCACCTGGACCGTGTGCGCGTCCTCCAGCGACTGCACGAGCAGCATCCGCTCCGGCGCCTCGCCCAGGGTGCCCTCGGTCTCCTCGTGCCCCGCGTGCCCCACGAGCAGGACGGTGTCCCCACGGTCGGCGTACCGGCGCGCCTCCGTGTGCACCTTCGCCACCAGCGGACACGTCGCGTCGAACACCTCCAGGCCGAGCCGGTCGGCCTCGGCGCGCACCACGGGCGACACCCCGTGCGCCGAGAACACCACAGTCGCGCCGGCGGGCACCTCGGCGAGTTCCTCGACGAACACGGCGCCGCGCGACTCCAGGTCGGCGACGACGTGCGCGTTGTGGACGATCTGTTTGCGGACGTACACCGGGCTGCCCCGGCTGGCGAGCGCACGCTCGACGATCTCGATCGCACGCTCGACACCGGCGCAGAACGCACGCGGTGCCGCGAGCAGTACCGTTACGGACTCGGCTACGGACATCGCGCACTCCTTCCCACGCATCTCCGCAGTATCGAGCCGGGTCCTCGCAATCCGGTGGGGTTCCGATGGAGCACCAGCGACGACGCTCGGCGCCGGCACGCCGCTATCCGTTCACCTGGTAGGCGGCGAGAACCGTCTCGGAGATGAGGCGGGGGGCGGCCGCCCGGTCCACCTGCCCGCTGGCCACGTCGGCGGCGGCGCCCTTCATGATGTGGTGCAGGACGCTGGTCAGCCAGTTGGCCGGCAGGTCGACCCGGAACACCCCCTCGTCCTGGCCCCGGCGGATCAACTGGTCGACGCGTCGCGCCGGCTCGGCGTGCAGCTGGTGCACGCGTTCGGGCGGCAGCGACGCCTGGGCCGCCTCCAGCACGGCGCTCGACTGGGCGATCAGCAGCCAGCTCGACCGGATCAGCACGCGCAGGGCGTCCCGCGGGTCGCCGGTCAGGTCGAGGCCCGCCAGGAGTTCCTCCCCCTCTGCCAGCACCCGGGTCAGCGCGGCCTCGACCAGGGCGTCCCGGGACGGGAAGTGACCGTAGAGGGTCACCCGGCCCACCCGCGCCGCCTGCGCGATGTCGCTGACGCTGGCGTCGGGGTCGCGACTCAGGCAGCTCACCGCCGCCTCCAGGATCCTCTCCACGTTCTGCTGGGCGTCGGCCCGGCGGGTCGGCTTGGCGAGTGGGCGAGTCATGGAACTTCCCCTAAGTCGAACAGGCGTGCATGAGTTAACGTGTCTCCGTAACTTGAACACTACCGTTCAACTTGGCGGAGGAGCCTGGCAGCCATGGCGGAACCTGTGACCGCAACCGAAACTCCCACACCCGCGAGTCCGCATCCGCAGCGCTGGCGGATCCTGGGCCTCGTCGGCATCGCCCAACTGATGCTGATCCTGGACGTCACCGTCGTCGCGATCGCCCTGCCGCACATGGGGTCGGACCTGGGGATGGATCGGGAAGCCCTCACGTGGGTGGTGAGTGGATACACCCTCACCTTCGGCGGCCTGCTGCTGCTCGGCGGGCGTGCCGCGGACCTGTTCGGCGCCCGGCGCCTCGTCCTCGCCGGGCTCCTGCTGTTCAGCGCCGCGTCCCTGACGGCGGGGCTGGCGACCAGCGGCCCCATGCTGCTGGGCGGTCGCATCGGTCAGGGCCTCGCGGCGGCGATCCTCTCCCCCGCCGCCCTGTCCCTGGTCGTCACGATCTTCGACGGCGACGAGCGCAACAAGGCGCTGGGCATCTGGTCGGCGCTCGGCGGCGGCGGCGCCGCCCTCGGCGTCCTCCTCGGCGGCCTGCTCACCGCCGGGCCGGGCTGGCCCTGGGTGTTCTTCATCAACGTGCCCGTCGGCATCATCCTGCTGCTGGCCCTGCGGATGCAGCTTCCGCCCCAGGCGCCCACCGGCGCGACGGCCCGGCTCGACGTGCCCGGCGCCCTGCTGGTGACGGCGGCCACCGGAGCGCTGATCTACGCGCTGATCCGGGCCGGCGACGTCGGCTGGGGCAGCCCGACGATCCTGCTGCTGCTGGTCGCCGCCGTGGTCCTCTACGCCGGGTTCTTCGTCCGCCAGCGCCTGGCCGCGAGCCCGCTGATGGACGTACGCCTCCTGCTCCGCCGGCCGGTGGCGGTCGGGGCGCTGCTGATCCTCGTCGCTACCGCGTTGATGATCACGGTCTTCTTCCTGGGCACGTTCTACCTCCAGAACTACCAGGGCTACGGCGCCCTGCGCACCGGGCTGCTCTTCCTGCCCGTGGCGATCACGACCATGCTCGGCGCGAACGCCGCCGGCCGCGCCATCGGGCGGACCGGGGCGCGCACCCTCGGCGTCCTGGGGCTGCTCGTCGCGGCGGCCGGCATGGCGGTCCCCGCCTTCGTCGACGGGACCCTGGCCCTCGTCGTCGGGGTGGCCGTCGCCGCCGCCGGCACGGGCGTCCTCTTCGTCGTGGCCTCCGCCGTCGCGCTCGGTCAGGTCGCGCCGCACGAGGCCGGTCTCGCGTCCGGCATCGTCAGCACCTTCCACGAGTTCGGCGCCTCGCTGGGTGCCGCCGTGGTGTCGAGCATGGCCGCGGCCAGCATCGCCGGCACCAGCACCACCGGCTTCTCCCGGGGCTTCACCACCGGTGCCGTCATCGCCGTCGTCGCCGCGGTCCTGACCTTCGTCCTCACCCCGCGACCGGCCCGCTGACCCCGGACCGGTGGTCGGCGGGGGCCCGCCCGCCGACCACCGGTTCGGACACCCCGCGCCGACCGTACGCCCGCCCGCCGCGCGCTCCGTCCCTGCCGGCGCCGAACCTCTCGCCGCCGCTGCCGGCGCGATGGCCGCTACGACCCACCGGATCGCCGGGACAGGTCCGGGGTGGACCCGGCGAGGCGGGCGGGCCAACGGCAGAGGTTGCCGCCACGGTACGACGGTTACTCTGCCGTCATGGCGAGCGGGGAACTGGATGAGTTGATCGTCGCGGACGCCGAGGCGCTGCGCGCGTGGTTGTCGGCCCACCACGCCACGTCGCCCGGCGTCTGGCTCGCCCTGACCAGGAAGGGCGGCACCGTCACGAGCCTGACGTGGCAGCAGGCGGTCGACGAGGCCCTGTGCTTCGGCTGGATCGACGGGCAGGCCCGTAAGCGGGATCAGGAGACCTCCTGGATCCGGTTCACCCCGCGCAGGCCCCGCAGCTCCTGGTCACAACGCAACGTCGCCCACGTGGCCCGGTTGGAAGCCCAGGGGCGGATGCTGCCCTCCGGCCGGGCCGCGGTGGAAGCCGCGAAGGCGGACGGGCGGTGGGCGGCCGCCTACGCCCCGCCGTCGGAAGCCGAGGTGCCGGCCGATCTCCTCGCCGCCATCGCTGCCGACCCCGCCGCCCAGGCCATGTTCGACGTACTCACCAAGACCAACCGGTTCGCCCTCATCCACCGCGTCAACGGCGTCAAACGAGCGCAGACCCGCGAGCGGAAGATCGCCGAGTTCGTCGCCATGCTCGCCCGCCACGAGACGATCTATCCGCAGAAGGCCGCACCTCCGCGGCCACCGTCGTCGACGTGACCCTGATCGAGCGCCTGCCGCGTCAGAGGTCAGACCGACGGAACCCCCTGACCGTCGTCTGCCTGACCGACGTGCACCCCGCCCACGGGATGACTGCTGTTCTGCTGGGCGATCGACTCGGGGCATGCCTGCGCGACCGCGCCGCTCATCAGGCGGAGGGATCTCCGGTCGGGAAGCTCGGGCCAGGTCGACGGGCAGAACACCCGGGCCAAGGCGATCGCAGACGCCCCCGTCCGGCGTTCGGCGGCGCGGACCCAGTTCCGCAGCGTCTCGTGACTCATCCCGAGTTCACGGGCGACCCGGTTGATCGGCCGCTGCGACGAGCGGACCAGTTCGACCGCGTCACGCCGGAACTCTTCCGTGTACTTCGATGGACGCCCCCACGGGGACACCCCTTCCTCTGGACCAGCGTCCAGTCTCAGGGTGTCCACATCTCAGGGGGACGCCCACCACTCCCCGTGGACGCAATCCGAGGTTGTTGGCCACCATCGGAGCATGCTCGTTCTGTAGCCTTCCGCGAAGGCCGCTCTCGCCAATCGTGACTGCCGGCCTCGACCGCGCGGTCGCCAGGCAGACAGGTCGGCGATCATGTCAGACGAACCCAGGCCCCATGGATCGGATATAACCGGCTTCCCGGTCCTGAGGTCCAATCGGAGTTCGGGGCGCCCCAGGCCGTCGGCGGCTGTGGCGAGCAGCGGCACCTCTTGACGCAACCTTGCCATGAGGATGTGCGCGCGTGCCATCGTGGCGCCGCAGACGCGGGGTCGTCCGCTTCGGCCCAGCCGGCGGTGCGGGACCTGGTGCCAGACCGTCCACAGTCCACCGCGAACCGGTACGCCAAGCCGGCCGGATGACGGTCTCACCAGCCGGAGAGCGAGCAACCCGGCGCCGGCAAGGCGTTCGGCGATCAGGAGGCGCTCAGCGGCCCGACGCGGCGGTTCTTCCCGCAACAGCAACGCCTGCAATGGGTACCTCGTCCTCTTCCGGGGCGTCTCTGGTGCACCTCCGCCGACCAACCCCAGTCCTGCAGGCCATAGGGCGGCAACACCCGATGCAAACGTCGAGTCCGGTTCGTCAGGTTCTTGTGGATCGTTTGCCAGCCAATCCATGACGGTGACCTGGAGCCCGCTGCTCACCTCGCGTACTCGTAGGTGCGCGATGGCACAGTTCGGAAAGTAGTGCCAAGCGAGCGTGCGACCGATGTCGTCAGCAACATGCTGGAGATAGGGCTGGAGTGTCCCACCGTGTCCGACCAGCGCGACACTCTCCGAAGGGTGCGCCGCGTGGATCTTCGACAGCAGTCGACCGGTGCGGTCAATGAGCTGCGGTAGATCTTCGCCGGCCGGAATCCCGCCGGCGCGGGATCCGTCACACCAACGGTTGATCTGATCCTCGACAGCGCATCGATGGGAGCGGTCGGCGCTGCCATCCAACTTGCCAAAGTCTATCTCCGCTGCCTCCTCCGCCAGGACAGGCACCAGACGGTGCGGTGCGGCGATCACGGACGCGGTTTCCCGCGCGCGCCGCAGCGGCGAGGTATAGACGGCGGCGACCGGCCGGGCGCTGATGAAGGCGGCCGCAGCGTTGGCCTGCTGACGGCCCCGTTCCGTCAGTCCACCGTCGTCGCCGCGGCTGACAAGACGACCGGCACGGGTGGACACCGCCTCACCGTGGCGGGTGAAGTAGATGTCGGTCCAGGTCACCCAGGCTCCCCCGGGCCGTTGCCGGCGAGCAGGTCCAGCAGGACGGGGAGCCGCTCGGGCGCCCGGCGGAGGCGGCGCATCAGGTGATCGAGGTCGTTGGGCGGTTCCGCCTGGGCACAGGAGGCGTCGAGTGACCGGCGGGCCAGCAGCATGGTCCAGTTGACCTGCTTAACCAGCCAGGTCGTGAACAGCCCCGGCTCCGGGGCGGGGAGGGTGCCGCCGGCGGCGGCGTATCCGCGCAGCAAGTCGGCGGCGAGGTCTTTCCGGGGTTGGTCCTCAAGGATCTCGGTCCACTCCGCGACGGTCGCGGCCAGCTCCTCAGCGGCGCTCCACGGACCGGCCACGTCCCAGTCAAGGAGGAGCAGGTGGTCCTTGCTGACTACTACGTTGTGCTGGGTAACGTCTCGGTGTGTCCGGATCATCCTGTAGTTACAGGCGTGACGGGCCTGCAGCATTTCCCTGATCAGCCGTATCGCGGGTTTGGCCCGATGTAGTTGCGCAGCCCACACGAGTTGCCGGGCGACCGCCTCCTCGACGACGGCGTCGAGTTCAGCCTCGGTGGGCATCTCCCACATCCCGACGGGCTGGGAAAACCGGGTGGACATCCCAAGTCCGTGCAGTCTTGCGAGCGCCACGCCGAGATCCGCGACCATCCGGCCGCTCACTCTGGTTGGCAGGTGGGCGTCAGATATCCAGTGATGGACCGCGACAAGCACGTCTCCGGTCGGGTGCGGGGCCACCGGCAGCACAGCCGCGCCATCGCTGGTGAACACTCGCCGGGCAACTGGAACGCCGGCGATGTGGGCCGCCGCTTCAAGCTCGGCTGCGTCCTGCAACCATCGGCGGTCCCCGCCAGTGGCCGCCGGATCGAGTTCCTTGATTGCGTACGACCCACGGTCGGTGGTCAGGCGCCACATCTGGTGGCTCCGCCGTCCGACGAGGGTGGCCGAGACGGGAGCGCCGAGTTCGAAACGTTGGCATACCCGATCCCAGCGACCGCTATGGTCCGCTTCGAGAGATACGAGATAGTGCTCGCGGGCAGTCATTTGAGGCTCACCTGCGGCACAGCCGATGCGGCCTGCGCTCGTCGCGTAGCGGCCCGCCCCCGCATGGCCAGCAGCCCCGCCGCCGCCCCGGCCAGGACCGCGACCAATAGCACCGTCCTGGTGGTGGTCACAGACCCCAGCACGCCGGCGGCGCCCCTGCCCAGCATCATTCCTCCGACAAAGAGGGCTCCGAACCAGCTCTCCACCCCGGCGAACATTGTCGCCGGGGCCACCGACTGCCGGTATGTCACCGTAGCAACGTTACCGATGACCGACACCGGGCTCACGATGAGTCGCTGAGCGACCAGGACCGCGAGCGCAGCGAAACCGGCGGGTGGGGCGACCGCGATGGCAGCGAGCGAGGCCGCTCCGACCAACTGCTGCATGGCAACAGCGGCGAAGGGGCTGACCTTCTCGAGTACGCGCGCGGCGACCATTCCGCTGAGCGCGGCGGTCACGCCGCCAAGGGCGTAGATGACGCCCTGGCTGGTCGGGTCGATTTGCAGCCCACGTGTCACGTGGATCGTCCACACCGTGCCCGACGCGCCGAGTCCGAAGCCCTCCAGTGCGGTGACCAGGAGAAGGAGCCGAAGCCCAAGGTTGGTGGCGATGAACCGGCGAGGTGCGACGGCTCGACTGCCCGTCGCGGATGTTTCATCGGTCGTCTCGGTGAGCGCAGACGCTTGACGGATAGAGACCTGCCGCTGGCTGAACGAGTAGATGATGGCGGCGGCGCCGAGTATTAGGAGCGTGTCGAGTCCGAGGGTCAGCGGTCCGCCGAGTCGGGCGACGGCGAAGCCGGCGACGGCTTGAGCGCACACCTCGGCAATCGCCGTGACGGTGGCCAGTCTGGCGTTGCCCCGGGTCAATTCCCGCTTGGAGGCGAGTCGGGCCATCGCCGAGCGGAAGGCGATCGTGTGCACGGTCGCGGTGGAGCCGATGAGGAACGCGGAGGCGATGACGGTGGGGATCGTGAGTTTGCCGGCTAGGTGGAGGGACGGGATCATGGCCATCGCCGCGGCCCGTGCCAGAAGGGTCCAGCGCAGCACTCGGACCGGGTGGGCGCGCTCGATGACGCGGGCGAACAAGAAGCCAACGAAGAGGGTGGGGACGTCGAGCGCGATGAACACCAGCGCCATGTCGCCAGCCCGGGCGTTCAGGCTCAGCACTGCGGCCAGGGGAAGCGCGAACTGGGTGATCTGGTTGCCGAGGAGGGTGAGCGATTCAGCGAGGACAATCCTGCCTACCGGGCGGTAAGCGGGTGCTGTGGTCACTGCCGCTGTCCTGTGGTGTCGTAGCGGCCCGGTCCGGCCGGGCCCAGACCTTTCCCGGTGGTCGTCGGGCTGTGTGGCTGGGCGGCGGCCAGGTCGGCGTAGCGGGCCAGAACCGGGTCGGCCTGCAGCAGCTTCACGGCGTCGGGATAGTCGGCGAGGAGTTCGGCAACTAGGCGAATGCAGAACTTGTCCCGGCTGGCGGGGCGGCTCAGGTGCTTCTTGGTGTGCCAGGTGTGGTGGAACAGGTGCACCGGCTCGCCGTCCGACCATTCGGATGTACTCGTGTCCCAGTACGAATCGGCCAAGGTCCGCACCCTCACTGCGTGTCGAGCCGCCGTGTAGGCCGGCAGGCGCTGCTCGGCGAAGGTGATCCGGGAGACCGGGTGGACGTCGGCCGGCTCGTTGTTTCCGCTCATATAGGTCAGCGCCAGGTCGGTGAAGCTAGCGAGGTGGTCCTGCCGGGTGAAGAGGGCCAGGGCCATGTTGCAGGCGGGTAGGTCGTCGTGCCAGCCAGGGAACGTGACGCCGGCTGGGTTCGGCAGGTCGGCCAAGAGTGGGTAGATCTCGCGGTCGAGTGTCTCGTGGTGGGCGCAGAGGAAGTCGCTGGTCGACATCGGCGGGAGTGGTTGTCGCAGGAACAGATCCAGGTCCAGCACGGCTACGGGGGCGCTACTCAGGCTCAGCCCGACGATCTTCGGCAGGGCGAAGTAGATCTCGGGTGGGAAGGTACGGTGGTTGATCGCGTCGATCTCCGCGTTGTAGTAACCGTCGTACAACTGCAGCAAGCCGCGGGCGTCGAGGAACTCCAGGGTCGGTGTGTCGGCGAAGAGGCTGACGGGTCCGTGGAACCTGTTCCATGCCTTGACCGACAGGATGATTGTAATGATCTCCTCTGGCGGTAGCAGCACGCGGCGCAGTTCGGCAGGGTCCCATCCTTGGGCGGCGGCGCTGCGGAGCCGGGGGGCGACCCAGTTTGCGTGTACGGCCGGAATCGTGCTCGGCATCATGGCTATCTTTCCCTCCGTACCAGCAGGCGTGGGTCGGGTACCGCGGCGGCCAGGTAGTCCCGGCCGATGACGTCCTCTACAGCCAGCACCGTGCCCCGGCTGTCGTCGCGCAGTGCCGTGAGCCAGTCGGGATGGTCCCTTTGCATCTGAGCGCTGTTGAGATGCGTCCGTTGGCCGACTAAGTCGACCAGTTGCAGGGTGCGCATGGCGCACGGGCCGGCCAGCACGAAGCGGTGCATGGCCCAGGGCCCCGGCAAAGTCATCACGTGATGCCGAGTAGTGCCAGCGGGCGGGTGCTGTCGCGGGCGTGATGCCGGTTCGCGGCGGCGATGTTGGTGACGCCAGCGGTGCGGAGTGCGCCGATGGCGGCGTTGCGCAGGGCGGCCATGACTTGGGGTCCGGTGCCGGTACGGATCTGGGACCGGTCTTCGTCGTAGGTGACGTCTCGCACCCAGTGGACCTTGTTCTCGATCGACCAGTGACCACGGATCCACGCGGCCAGTTGTGCCGGCCTGGCCTGGTGCACATGCAGGTCGGTGATGGCATAGACGGTCTCGGTGGTGAAACGTTTCGGCTGGTCGAGGCGACGTCTGCGGCGGCGGATCTGCAGTGCTTGGGCGGCGTGTGGGAAGTCGATCCCGGTGGAGACAGTCAGGATCTTGCAGGTGCGGATCTCGCGGCGGCCATGGCCGCGGTCGGTATAGCGTGCGGCGTCGGGGACGGCCCGCCAGGGCAGGCCGGCGAGTTGGGCGTGCAGGTTGGGCTGGTTGGCCTTGACGGTCAGGATCCAGTACGTGCCGCGTTCGGCGAGGTAGGCGACGTGGTCGCGCTGGCAGTGCAATGCGTCGGCGGTGATCACGGTGCCGCGCAGGTCGCCGATCTGGTCGAGCAGCGGTGCGAAGCGGGTGATTTCGTTGGTCTTGCCGTCGACGGCGGTGCTTGCGAGGACGACGCCGGTGGCCTGGTCGCAGGCGGCGAGAACATGTGGGGCGGCGGCGTCGATAGTACGGGAGCCACGTAGCGTCTTGCCGTCCACGGCGATCGCCCGCCGCTGGGCGGGCACTGTCGCCACGGTCCGGGTGCAGAGCCAGCCATTGACGGCCGCAGTGAGCAGGTCCGAGTCCAGGCCCTGCAACAACCGGCGGATCATCGCCTCCGACGGGCGCCGGTCCGGGGCGATACCCAGCGCGACCGCCGTCGCAGCAGGGACATCAGCGATCCACTCAGCGATTGCGGTGTAGGAGCGGTAGCCGGCCACCACGGCACAGACCGCTGCGGTCACCACCACGGTCAACCGGTGCCGGACACCGCGGCGGGCGCGGGGATCCGGCAGATCGGCCAGCGCTGCGGGCAGCCCGGCAACGGTTTCGGGCACCGTGACAGCCGGTGCGGCGGACACAGACGAGATCAGCGATGATGACAGGGCGGGCATGACTCACTTCGGATGATCAACAAGGCGTAGAGAACCTCGATGATCATCTGAACCGGTCATGCCCGCCCTGCTACCACCAGCAAGGGCGCGTCTACACCAACCACATTAAGCCGGACAGCCTCACGACTTTGCCGGGGCCCTGATCCAGATCCTGGCCGTCTTTGCCCTCTACCGCCTCACCCCAGCTCAGATCGCAGCCGTGTGCAGCGCCCTTCGCCGACTGGCCGCGCACACCGCTGCCGTGGGGCAACCTTCGCAGCTCAACCTGCTGCTCGCCCACGTCGTTCCCGACGCACGATCACCCGCATGCCGGGCAGGCCAGCCGGCCAGGCTGAGCGGCCGGTCAACTCTGCGACCTGTGTCAATCCTGTCAGGACACGGCCGTAAGGCGGCGCGCTGCGAGAATACTCAACTCCCCGACCAACTGCTCGGCCCGCTCGGCGTCGGCAGCACGGGTCTGGATCCGGGTGGCGATCTCACCCCGCGCCAGCAGCGCCGTGCAGAGATGTGTCGGCTGCTCCGGGCCATCCTCGTCGATCACCTCGCAGAACAGTAGCTGGCTGTCCAGCCTGGCCAGTTTGGGTAGCTCCCGTTCGCCGAGGACCCGGTGCTGCCCCTCCCGGTCCTGGTAGGTGCCGCAGCCCAGCTTGCTGCGGACCTGGGCGACTGCCTCGGTCGCCGGGATCACGCCCCAGGCGCCGGAGAACTGCTCGATCTCCAGATCCGGACCGGTCCACTCGCGGCGCTGCCCGAACGCGCTCAGGTAGACGCCGCTGCCGGGACGATTCCCACATACCGGCGACAGGACATCGGCGGTGTACGGCGACTGCAGCGGCACACTTCGAACATCGGCGACATCCAGGGCCGGGCCGATCAGTACCTCGCCGATCTGGTCCTCCAGCTCCGGGGCGAGATCATGGATCGACTGCACCCCGGTTACCGCCGGGCCAGTGCTGTGCGGGGCCGCTGGCGACCGCTGGCCGCCGCCGGCTGAGGAGTTGCTGCTGGCTGACCCGCAGGCCGCGGTGAGAAGGATTCCCACCGCGGTCACCAGGGCTGGCAGTGCCCGGCGCAGGTTCGTCACCAGCGCTGCCTGTACGGTTCGGTCACCGTCGCGCTCTTGGGTGATCCTGCTTTCCACACTACGTCCTTCACCATCGAGCCTGAGGAGTTGAAGCCCTTCGCCCAGCCCAGCTCGGCGAAGCGGCCGTTCTCGTTGTCAGAGATACCCGTCGCAATGTCCTTCGCGTCCTTGTTAAAGTCCCACCGGTCCTCGGCATGGATGGTAATCCGCATGGCGACAGTGTCGCCGGTAACGGTGACCTCGGCGCTGGCCCAGATGTCGAACGAGCCGAGAGTCTTCTGCCAGCGCTCAGTGGCAGGATTCGACCTGATGTTTTGGCTCTGGCCGGTGATCTGGAATGAGTGGCTTCCCGACTTTCCGGCCAACTGCTCGGAGGCCCGTTGCGCTGCCGCGATTTCCGCGTCGATGACTTCGCGCAGGAAGGGATCCTGATCGTACGCAGGGGCGAAGTCGAAAACGTAAGGCTCGCCGGTGCCGGAAGCGTAGCGGTCGTACATGTAGGGAGCGTCGCCCCAGTCAGCGCACGGACCCACCCCGGCTCGTACGGAAGCGATGCATCCGTACCGGTACGCCTGCCACTTGGCCCGGCTGGCAATGTCGGCCGGGGTGGCCTTGGCCTTCGGGTCGTACACGAAGTCATCGTCCCACGGGCCGTGGTTCACCGGTCTGTGCGGTGCGCCGATACAGAAGCGGCCGGAGCACGTGTTTGGCCGGTACTTCTTGACCCTGGTCTTCTTCCCGCCGGGCTCATGGACGATCTCCCCATCGGGTGTAGGCGTGGTGTACATGCTGCAGTCGTCGTTGCCGCACTGTTTCAATCCGCTGGGGTCGCTGGCGTTGACCGGGCTGTTGTTGCTGTAATTGTAGCCATTCATCTGCTGCGGGTCGGACAGGTCCATCACTGGGTCGACGCTGATGAAACGACCGATGGCCGGATCGTACTCCCGAGCGCCCAAGTGGGTCAGACCGGTGTTGTCCTTGGTGCCCCCGACGAAGCCCTTTTCGTTGGGCCACGCCGGACTGGTCCCGCGCGGCGTCCCAAACGGGGTCTCCCGGCGGATCTTTGCCTGCTGCGTCACGGCGTCGACCGCCACCCGTCCTGCGCTGCACCGGCTTCACCATGTGTCGCGGTACGTGGCGGAGCCGCGAGCAGCCTCACTGTGAGACCCGAGGCCGAGGGAGTCGCGGCTGGCGTACGGGTGGGCGGCCCAAGGCCATGGACGTGTGCTGCTGGTGGCGGGGGGCCCGGGGTGCCGTGGAAGCCGGCCCGCCGTGCCGTGATGGTCCCCGGCTAGCCAGGTGAGACCGGTGGCCGTACGGGACGCGATCATGGCGCCGTTGTAGGAGTAGTAACGGGTGGAGGTGGTGGTATTCGTGCCGGCGTTGTAACGGATCTCCTGCCCCGGGAGGTACAGGGTCTTGCCTGCCGGATCACGGCGGATTAGACGGTTGCCGTTGGCGTCGTAGACGAAGCTGGTCTGGCCGGTGGAGTCGGTCACGGTATCGAGGTGGCCTTCGAAGTCCCAGGTCAGTGTCTGGGTCCCTGAGGAGCCGCTGGGGCGGGTCAGGGTGTTGCCAGTCTCGTCATAGGTGTAGCTGCCGACCTGGCCGCCGGTGGTGGAGGTCAGACTGTGGGCCTTCGGCGCGCCGTCGGCCGGGTAGTTGTAGGTGGTTGTGGTGTTCCCGACGGCGGTGTGCACGGTTTCCGTGCGCCGGTTGCCGACACTGTCGTAGGTCCACGACCGCCAGTAGGGGGCAGGCCCGCCCAGAGTGGTTGCAGAGCGCGTCGCGGCGCAGTCATCCGACGACGGCGTCCACGCGTGGCTGAGCCGGCGCAGGTGGTCATAGGCGAAGCACTGGGTGTCGTCGGCCGGGTCAGAGGCGACGTCCGCGACCTTGGTGACGTTGCCGGTGTTGTCGTAGCGGTACTGGATGTCGGAGAGGACGTTCGGCGCCGCCGAATCACGGTCGGTGCGGATTCCGGTAAGGCGTCCCGTCTCCAACTCCCGGGTGTACTTCTGGTAGACCCGGCCGCCCGTGCCGGTGTGGAGCTCCACCTGGTCAACCTCGGCCAACGCGTTGTAGTCGGTGTCCGCGACGTACGAGGATTCAACTCCGCCATACAGCGTGCGCAGGCCGCTCTGCAGGCCAAAGCTGTTGTAGTCGAACTGCAGTGCCTCCGCCGGCAAGTCACCATTGGTCGACGGCATCCTCTGCGATGCCACGGAGTTGTCCGCGTTGTAGGTGGTGCCAAAGTGATATGTCTCAGCGAGTCCGGTCTCGGAAGCGGGGATCACGATCTCGCTGCCAGTCGGCTGGTACGTGTCCGAGTAGCCAGTGATCTTCACTTGGTAGACGGCGCCGTCGACGTAGCGGTTCGATTGGGTCAGCTGCCCCTTCGCCAGGGTGTCATAGAACCACAGCGCCCGTGTGGTGCCGCCAATCTGATTCTCGTAGACCGCGCGCTTGCGGTTGAGCGAGTCGTACCCGTACGCCAGCTTCTTGCCACGGGCATCGGTCAGGGTGGTGACCCGGCCACCGTTGTCGTTACACCAGCGTCCTGCTCGACCTGCACTTCACCGTCGCCGAAGCCACCGCCCGGCTCGTCCTGGCCGCCGCAGCCCGCGTCCCCGGCCGCAAGCACCGGACACCCACGAACCGCAGCAACACCCACCGCCCGACGGCCCAAACCGTTGCCAGGAACCAGAATCAGGCGCGAGCCCCACCCAGGGGCTGGCCGCGCCCACGTGACACCCAAACGACACCCAAAGATCAAGGCCGCATAGCCAGATGGCTATGCGGCCTGATCATTGCTGGTGCGCCGCCAGGGACTCGAACCCCGAACCCGCGGATTAAGAGTGCTCTCTCTCGACCAAGCTCAATCGCCCCGGCCTCATCCGTACCAGTCAGGCAGCTTGGCCGATCGTGCTCGTCTTGCGGCTGGTTGGGGTCGCGCTGGGGTCAGGGTAATGCTGGGGTCACTTCGTCCCGAACGCCAGCAGGGCACAGCATCGGCTGTCGGGCGGTGCCGTCTGGTGTCGCTGAGCGTGATCTTCATGCCGGCCAGTGCCGGGGCGTCAGCGACTGGCGGTCGTTTCGCTGCCTTCGTGCTGCCTCTGCCTCGCAACGGCAAAAGGCTCGTGTCGGCTACTACGACCTGCTTGGCTTGTCGGCCGCCATCGCTCGTCAACTGTGCCCGTCGACCGGCTTCACTGTAGGGATGCCACCCTTGAACGACCCACAGTGAGCAACGGGGCCTCTGGCTCTCCCGCCTGCGGCCAGACCCTCCGACATCTTCCTCAGAAGGTTGGACATGTTCCTAAGTGAGGAAGACGGGCCGCACATCCGATACAGACAGAACGGACAGAAGGCTTGGCCGGGACGCAGTCGCCGACTGGAGCAGCAGTAACCAGCTGACCCCGGGCCGCTCACGCATGATCACGGTCACATGCCTTCTGGCCAAAGATGCTTCCATCTTCCTAAGTTAGGAGGATAATCCTTCCAACTTAGGAAGATGTGAGGATGTAGTGGCCGACTGGCTTGAGGGGCTAATCGCAGAACTCCGGAAGTTTGGGGCAGAGGCTACGGGCGTCGAGGTCAAGGCAGCCAGCGGGGGCCTGCCGTCCGCTGCCAAGGAGAGCCTGTCCGCCTTCGCGAACAGCCCGGGTGGAGGCGCGCTCGTTCTAGGCCTAGACGACACCCCTGGCTTCCGCGCGGTCGGCTTGGCTGATCCTCGCAAGATGCTCGCCGACCTTGCGGCTATGTGCCGGGACGACCTTACGCCCCCGCTCCAGCCGGCACTGACCATCGGCGAGGTCGACGGGCAAGCTGTGGTTGTCGCCCAGGTGGCCGAGCTGCCGCGAGAGCAGAAGCCCTGCTACGTAAGCAAGCAAGGATTGCATAGAGGCACTTATATCCGCGTAGGTGATTCTGATCGCCGCCTTACGACAGAAGAGGTCAATCAGCTTCTCGTTGAGCGCGGTCAGCCCACCTTCGATGCCGAACCCGTGCCTGGTGTAACGATCGAGGACCTAGATCATCTGGCAGTGCAGACCTTCGTCACGCGACTGCGCGAACAGAACCCTAGACTCTGGCGCGAAGAGAGCATCGACACAATATTGCGCATGAACCGAGTCCTTGTCCGAGATTCGGAGGGCATGTATCGACCTTCCCTTGCGGGCTTCCTAGCGCTCGGACATTATCCCCAGCAAGTGTTCCCCCAGCTCAACGTTACGTTCGTGCACTACCCAACCACGAGCGGCGAAAGCTCTCCCTCGGGTGTTCGATTTCTTGACAACGTAAGCATCAATGGGTCCATCCCGTACATGGCAAGGGAGGCATTGGCGGTCATCCTCAGAAACATGACCCGCAGATCTCTTATAACCGGAGACGGCCGTCAGGACGTTTGGGAGTACCCGCCGGAAGCCCTGAGAGAAGCCATCGTAAATGCGCTAGTTCACAGAGACCTTTCGCCTGGCTCTAGGGGCACTCAAGTCCAAATCGAACTCTATCCTAATAGACTACGCATTCAGAATGCTGGTGGACTCTTCGGATCCTTGGACATCAACAACTTGGGCGAAGAAGGTAGATCCTCAGCAAGGAACGCCCTCCTCCTCAAACTACTTGAAGACGTCACCGTGCCAGGGGAAGACCGCACCGTATGCGAGAACCGGGGTTCGGGTATTCGCGCAATGATTGCATCTCTTCGTCGCGCCGGCATGGGGCCACCAGTCTTCCGCGACAAGGTAACTTCGTTCGAAGTTATTATGCCGAATCATGCGCTACTCGACGATGATACCGTTCATTGGCTTAGCACTCTTGGGCGCGAAGGAATGCGCGATTCCCAGTGCATCGCACTTGCCTTGATGAAGCGGGGAGAAGTCCTCGATAACGCAAAGTATCGCGCAGTCACCGGCGTGACCGACAGCCGTGTGGCCTACTTCGAACTGCAAGATCTAGTAGCTCGCGAACTAGTGGATCAGACGGGGAGTCGAGGCGGCGCCCGGTACTCCCTCTCGGAGTTCTCTAAGCTAGCGGGAACCACCGAGGCGCGCCGCCGGCCACGGCCGAACCGCCGACGTCAGATCATCGAAGCACTGACCCTTCACGGCATACTCTCCAAGAGCGAGATCGCGGAGATCATCGGCGCGTCCGACAAGACAGCAGAGCACTGGCTTTCCCGGCTGAAACGAGACGGCGAAGTCGAGGCCAGCGGCGGGAAGCATAAGAGCAGGCACACTCGCTACTCGTTGAGCCGAAAAGCCCTAGAACCACAGTTGCCTTTTGCCCAGGTGGAGGACGAACGCCAGTAGGGCATCTCTGGGTGTTGGCCGTTTTCGCCCAATGCGGCCTGAGCGCGCAGTCCCGTCGGCCATCGATTGCTGAGGCTGGCCTGCTTGTCGGCTCGCCTCACGCCCGCTCTAACGGTGGAAGTCAGCTGAGTTGCCTACCGGTCGGATATCTGACTGCGGGGCGTCACGTTTGCGCTGCCCGCAGGTAGTCGGAACCCGGTTGAGAGGATATCATCGCTCAGCATTGTCCGTAGTCGAAGCTTGGAGCGTCATGACGGTCCCTCCCGAGAATGGCGGCGACATCGATGTCGAAATTGCGGATACAGAAGGGCGCCTTGAGCAAGCTCGCTTCTATTTCAAGGTCACAGCGACCTGGTCGCTGCTGAGCGCCATAGGCACTGCGGTACTAGTTGCGGCATTTTTCCTTGACAGCGACACCGCTGCGGGCGCCACTGCACTGCTGATCCTCATCTCGCCCGTGTCGCTCCTCGTCTCGTTGTTTGTCCTCAAGTCGCAGCGCAACAAGCTGTTTGATCTGGATCGTGAATTAAAACGACTTCGCGCCAAGCGTCGCGCTGGTGACCACAATCTGGTTGCCGTGGCGGGATCGCAGTCTCGCCACCAAGCCAGTCGAGCGCGCTACTGGTCCGAGACATGGGAGTACGTCGAGGAGGCACGAAAGGGCGCCTCAAAGAACCGGCGTATCCACAATCTCTTCCAGGCGGTTATCATCTTGGGCTCCATTCTCGTGACGAGCCTAACTAGCGCCATGGCCAGCGCAAACCCACTCGAATGGATCACCATTGTCCTGAGCATTATGGTGACAGCATCTGCTGGATTCAGTAGCTACTTCAAGTTCCGAGAGCGTGGCTTCAACCTGCAACAGACTGCAAATGCGATCGAAAAAGAAAGTAATTCTTTTGACCTGCGAATCCGTGACTATGCGGAGAATGTCGATCACGATGCGGCTATGCGTTTGTACGCGGAACGGATTGAAGACCTGAAGGAGGAGCAGCGAAACCGGGAGTTGCAGCTAGAGCAGTCGCCGGATCGCAACCAGCAAGCGCATCTAGGCGGGCAGACGTCAGGGGCGCCAGCGCTCTAAGCAGCACTTGCGCTGAGCGACGCCTCGCCATCCCGTCTGCCGCCGACCCACACACCGTGGAGCGGGCCAGGGCCAGGGTGACAAGGTGGAGCGCCCTACCGGACGTACGACCTTGTCGCCCTGGCCCTGGTCTGCTCGGCTTGCCTGGGTCGGTGGCTGGCGGGATGGCATCCCACCCCCACCACCCACGACCGCAACCGTTCGGCAACTCCATCCTGGAGTCGTTGCGCCCCCGCCGGAGGCAGCTCTAACCCCAACCCCGCCCCCACCCTCCTCCTACCTCTGCCCCTTCCCCACCTCGGACCCGTGAGCGGCCTGACGGATTCCGTTCGGCAACTCGCCCGATCGGCCGTCGACCGGTCCGCGGTGAAAGTTACGAGGGCTGGAAGCCACGGAAGGTAGAGGCTGTCGCACGGTCCCGGTCAGTCCGGGACTCGTCACCGGGTCCTTTCACGGACCCAGGGGTGACGCGCGGGGCGGGGCGTGGTTTGCGGGCCGGCTGACTTTCCGCCCCGGCGCCGTAGGAGCCGGGGCGGCGGCTCCGTAGGAGCCGGTTGCCGCGCCCCGGCCCGCGCCGCGCGGAGCGCCTTGATCTAGTACAGGCCAATTCGGCAACAGATCACAGGCAGCTCCGAGCCGACCAAGACCAACACGACACCACCCACCGCCCGACACCTTCCAACCGCGGTGGACTGCGCAACCCGATCCGCCCTGGCGTCTGTCCGGCTGAGTGCGCTCGCGCATCGCGATTCGACCAGCCACTCGGGGCGTTGTCCTCGCTCAGCGCACGCCCCTTGGTTGCCTCAACCGATCCCTACCTGGCCGCCTACTCCATCCGCTTTGCGGCTTCCAAGCACTTTGACACCTCTGCCGCTGCTTCCGTCGCCGACAGCGCCCCGGTGTTGAGTGTCAGGTCAGCGTCGATCGGCTCAGTTTCGTCCCACGCTCGTAGGCGGGCTTCCGTGTCGCCGGTGCCGCGAGCCGTGATCCTGGTAGCAGCGACTGGCCGGGGGCACCAGAGGTAGACGACAAGCCAGCGTGCCGCGGGGACAGCGGATTTCACTGCCTCGATTGCCTCCGGCTGGCCCAGGTGCACGACTGGCACGCGACCATCCAGCAGGGCCAGGAGTTGTGGGCGGTCAACGACATAGGTCGCTCCGTAGCGGTGGTTCTCCCAGATGACCTCGCCTGCGACCCGCAATTCTTGGAGGTGCTCCTCGCTGGTCATGCGGTACCCGGCGGTTCTGCCTGGGCCGGCCTTGAGTCGCTGAAACTGCGTGTATCGCTGGTCGAGCTGGCAGAGGGCGCCCGTCACGGTGTCTTTGCCCGCTGCGGGTGGTCCGTAGAAGATGACGCCCTGCACTATGCCTGCTCGTCGCCGGTCAGACTCTTCAGCAGCTCCTTCGCCTGGCTCTGAAGAGGAAGGCTGGACGTGCAGTTGTTGACCAGGACGTGGGGCACTTCTGGCCGGAAGTCGACGTCAATCTTGGTCAGGTACCCAGGCCAGTCGGCCAGCTTCGCAGCGTCTCGTGCCGCGCCGCGTCGCCTGATGTACACGTTCATCGTCTCGACGTCGCAGTACACCCACACGAAGGTCGTCAAGGCATTCATCGCGGCGTAGGCGGCTCGCGTCCGACCGATCCAGGCGGAGTCGTTGAACTCACGGATGAACGGTGCCGTCACGATCGCGCTGTTGCCGCACTCGACGTTCTCGTCCGTTGCGGCCCGCAGAGCTTCGTACTCGCGAGGGCGCACCTTGGTCAGGTAGGTCTCAGACTCGCGGTCGTGCGGGGAATGGCCAACAGCCTCAAGCATCGCCTCGACCACCGGACGTGTGAGGGTGTCCTTATCAAGCATCGGCCACCCGGTCTCGCGGGCCAGGATCCGGCCCAGCTCGGTCTTCCCACTACCGGGGTAGCCACCCACGAAGATGACCCGTGGGACGTGAAGCCGAACCTCGCTCCTGCGCGGTTGATTCGGGGCGCTAACGACCCTCTTAGACCGGGACTTGCTGACCACGAGGCCCTCTTCAGCAAGCAGCTTCATCGCCTCGGTGATCGTGAAGACGCTGACACCCCACTGCTCAGCGAGCTCCCTGGTTGACGGCAGAACGTCGCCGTCGCGCAAAGCACCGGCCTCGATGTCGTTCCGGATGTTGCGTGCGACCTGCTGGTGCAGGGACTCCGTCCGGGCGAGCCGGCTGCGCGGAGGCGTCATCGGTGCTCCCAGCTAGGTAGGCAACAGCTATCCGCGCGTCAGCCTACCAGTGGGCTAACAGATCTCCCCTTGCGTGCCTGCTCAGTGACCCTGCGCGAGAAGTCCTGCCATAACAGTTGACCCGTAGACCTACCAGTTGTTAGGTTACCGGCATCACACAGACCGGATGGCCGGTTAGTCGCGATTGCGAAGGAGAGCGCCATGGCCCTCAGGGGTGGTACTCGGTTCACGGTTCCGTTCGAAGCTGTCTTCCCGCACGGCGCGGTGTTCGTGCCGGACTCGATCGCGGAGGCGCAGGACTTCAACGAGGCGACCCGGCAGCGGACGCCGGCGAAGGACAAGGTCACGGGCCAGCGGGTGTGGCAGTGCCGGGTGATGGACATGGACCCGGAGTTGGGCTCGCGCTCGCGTGAGGTGTCGATCAAGATCCTGTCGAACGTGCAGCCGGTGTCGCCGGTGGGTCCGTTCCAGCAGGTGGAGTTCGAGAACCTGACCGTGACCCCGTACGTCGGCTCCAACGGCCGGCTGGCGTACTCGTTCCGGGCTACCGGGATCGTGGCGCCGAAGACCCTGGCGGAGACGCGCGGGAAGGCCGCCTGATGTTCGGCCGGAAGAAGCGCGATGCGCAGCCGGTGCGCAAGGACCGCGTGATGCGCCTGATCACCCTCGGGATGCGGGAGACCGACGCTGCCGACAGGGACATTGACGGCCCGGAGTTCGACCAGGCCAAGGGTGCGTTCGAGGCAGCGCTTCGTGAGTCGACCTGGGCGGAACGTCAGGCGGCGATCGATGCGCTCCGGAGGCACGGCTACTAGATGTGGCGCGGGGCGGTCTCGGCCCTAGGAAAGCTCGACCGCCCCGCTGCCCCTCTCAACCCTCTCGGCCTGGAAGGGCAGGTTCATCATGCCAACTTCTCTGCTCTGGCACACCACGCCGAAGGCGGTGGCGTGATGCACGCTCCGCTGGTCAACTTCCGCCGCCTACAGGTCGCCGCCCCGTGGCCCCTGGTCTGGACGGTCACGTTCTTCATCCTCCTCGCCCGCCTCGCCGTCCTGCTCGTGCGCGCTGCTGTCGCGGTAATGCGGCACTGGCGGGCCTGGCCGGCTGTCGCCCTGGTCCTGCTCGCCGTCGACGTGCACCGCTCGCACGGCTGGTGGCCTCACCTCCTGGTCCTCATCGTCGTCGCCGCTTCGGCGGGCGTGTGGTGGTGGCGGGCTCGGGAGTCCTTCGAACGCCTGGTGGTGTTGCGGGGGCTGTCGTGGTGGCGTCGGCTGTGGGTGTATCGGCGTCAGTGGCACGAGGTCATGTCGCTGTGTGGGCTGGTGAAGAAGTACGACGGTGGCGAGAAGCTGCCCGAGTTGCTGTCGGTGCGCTGCACGTATGCCACGGATGAGGTCGTGTTGCGGATGCCTCGGGGGCAGAACCCAGAGGCGTACCACAAGGCGGCCCGGGATCTGGCGTACTCGTTCGGCACCCGGCACTGCCGGGTCTTCTCCGGCCGCCGCCAGGCACCCCCGGCCCGCTCCGGCTCTCTCGCCTGGATCCTGCGCCGCATCGACGCCATCCGGTTCCGCGATCGCCCCCGCCACGTGTGGTTGGTGCTGATCCGCCGCGACCCGCTCACCCGCATCGTCAAGCCGCTGCCGGTGCCGGCCCGCCCGGACTTCACCGCCCTGCCCCTCGGCCTGCGGGAAGACCTGGCCGTGTACTGCCTGCGCCTGCTCGCCACACACGTACTCATCGGTGGCGCGACCCGGATGGGCAAGGGCTCCGTGATCTGGTCCCTGCTTCGCGCTCTCGCGGCCGGTATCCGGTCGGGGTTGGTGCGGGTGTGGGCGATC
Source organism: Micromonospora sp. NPDC049060 (assembly GCF_040649055.1). Lineage (NCBI taxonomy): Bacteria > Bacillati > Actinomycetota > Actinomycetes > Micromonosporales > Micromonosporaceae > Micromonospora > Micromonospora sp. NPDC049060. The sequence goes on along the minus strand of NZ_JBEZEV010000024.1, from coordinate 52,275 downwards.
GACCCGAAGGGCGGGATGGAGCTGTCGATCGGTCGGCTGTTGTTCTCCCGCTACGTCGATGACGACTGGAGCCGCATGGCCGACATGCTCGATGACGCCGTCACCAGGATGCGGGCTCGTCAACGGGTGCTGCGGGGCAAGGTGCGGGTGCACACCCCGACCGTCGATGAGCCGCTGATCGTCATCGTCATCGACGAGATCGCCGCACTGCTCGCCTTCCTGCCTGACAGCGACATCCGCCAGCGCATCACCCAAGCCCTGGGCCTCCTACTCACCCAGGGAGCGGGCCTCGGTGTCCTGGTCGTGGCCGCGACCCAGGACCCCCGCAAGGAAGTCGTCTCCGTCCGCGACTTCTTCCCCACCCGCATCGCCCTCGGCGTCACCGAACGCGGCCACGTTGACCTGCTCCTGGGCGACGGCGCCCGCGACCGTGGAGCACTCGCTGACCAAATCCCGCTGTCGGCAAAGGGTGTCGCGTACGTCCTGCTTGACGGTCAGCCCGAACCGGCGCGGGTTCGCTTCTCGTACATCTCCGATGACCTGATCCGGGAGATGGCCGCGACGTTCCCCGCACCTGCCGAGGTCCAGCCCGAACCCGCCGACACCCCGGCTCCGGCTGCGGTCAAGGCGGCCCGGTCGAACGGCAACGGCCGGCACACCTACCGGCCCACCCCGCCGAAGCAGGCCGCTCCGCTGCTGCCGCCGTCGCTGCTTCACGCCCTGGACCTCGACGCCACCCCGAACGGAGGCGACCCCCGATGACCACCGAGCTGCCCGAGAGCACCCCCGCCCGGATGCCCTACGCCGACGAACCCGACACCCAGGAGCAGGAGCCGCGGCGCTTCTACCGGCTGCGTGCACCGCACGTCGACAAGGCCTCGGTGCCGGTGACCGTCCGCGTCACTCCCGACGCTGACTTGTACGTGGCCGTTGGTGCCGGCCGCCGCCGCATGTACCTCACCCCCAACGAGGCGTGGGCGCTGTGGCGCTGCCTGTCCGAGGCGGTCGCTTCCACCGGTGAGCCGCCGGAGTGGATCCGCGTGCACGTCACTCCCACCCACCGCTGACCTTCCCCACACCCGTACCTCAACGAGGAGTCCTGTGATGGCTGCCCGTCGCCTCACCCTGCGCCCGATCCGCCGTACCTGCCTCGACCTCAACCACACCGACCCCGACCAGGACTGCCCCTACTGCACCGACACGCACGCCGCCGCGATCCTCGACGCCGCTCTCGCCCGGCACGCCGAGATCGCCGCCGAAGACGCCGAAGCCTGGGGATGGGCCGCATGACCGCCCGCCGCCTGCACCCGTTCGCTCAGCCCGTCGCCGTCTTCGCCGTCACCTCCGCCGGCCTGCTGCACCTGGTCATCAACCCCGAGGACTGCTCCCTGTGCCGCCAGCGCGGCGAGGTCCAGATCTGGAACCCCGAGATCCGCGACCCCCTCACCCACGAACGCACCCCACCCGCACACCGCATGTGGAAGATCCCCTGCCCCGTCTGCCACCCCGCCGACTTCACCACCTGGGAGGCCCCGCAATGACCTACCAACTCTGGTCCTGGCTCCTGATGACCGTCGGCGTCACCGGCCTCTACCTCGCCGGCAAACGCTCCTGGACCGGATGGGCTGTCGGCCTCGCCGGGCAGGTGCTGTGGCTGGCGTACTCCCTCGTGACCGAGCAGTGGGGCTTCCTGGCCTCCTGCTTCGTCTACGGCGCGGTCTACGTCCGCAACCTGCGCGCCTGGCTCCGCCCGGCTACTGCCCCCGTGACGGTCGGCGAGGTTGCCAACAATCCCTCGCCGACCGTTGCCCCCGTCCGGGTCGCCCACCCGCCCGTGGTGCGGGAGTCGCCGCTGCGGGAGCACTCAGGGCCAGTGCGCTGCCTCACCTCGTACTGCACCCGGCCTGCGACGCACTGGCACGACGGTGCGCCCTGGTGCGAGCCCTGCGCCTGGAACGCGATCGAGGAAGAGGGCCGCAGCTGCGCCCCGGTTCCCGGCTCGTCGGCGGACTTCGCCGCCTACTACCTGCACCGCGACATGAACCCCGCCCCGCGCGTCGCTGGGGAGGTCCGCTGATGCGCCGCTTCGTCAACTCCGACCGCCTTGAAGGCGTCGCCCTGGTCGTGATCCTCCTCGCCGTCGGCGGCATGGCCGGTGCCGCGTCGTTCACCCACGTCAAGGACTGGACGATGATCCACGCCCCCGCCGGCACCCACGAGTGGTTCGGCTGGTCCAACGCCGTCATCTCCGAACTCACCCCCGCCGCCGCCCTGCTGGTCATCCGCCGCCGACGCCGCCTCGACCCGGACGCCTCGGTGTTCTACCCGCTGTCAATCCTCGTCGGCGCGGTCGCCCTGTCCCTGGCCGCGCAGATCGCCGTTGCCAACGACAGCTTCTCGTCACGGCTGCTGTCGTCGGTGCCAGCGCTGGCATTCCTCGCCCTGTCCAAGCTCGTCCTCACCGCCCCTGGTGCTCGCCCGGCCCGAGAGTCCGGCCCGGCCAAGCCCAAGCCCGAACCGGTGCCGGTGGCCGTCGAGGAACCCGCCGACCTGGAACCGGTCGATCTGCCCACCGATCCGGCACCCGTCTACGTCCCGCCAGTACCCCCGCCCGCCGTCGCCCAGGCCCCGGCTTCGGCCACACCGGTCCGCTCCGCGCTCATCTCGTCCGTCGTCCAGGCCCCCCGCAACGGTCAGGTCTTCACCTCGGAGGTTGTCCGATGACCCGCACCCAACTCGCCCGCCGCAACCTCGCCGACCCCACCGTCATCGCCCGCCGCGTCGTCGGCACCCCCGCCGAGGTCGCCGCCACCGTCGCCCTCGTCCGCGACTCCGGCCGCCTCGTCTCCATGACCAAGCCCCGCCAGATGCCCGGCGACTCCCGCGTCACGGTCACCGTGCGGTTCATCGACAACCACGGCCCCGCCCCCGCTGCGGTCCGCCGGCTGCGCCGGGGTCACGTCGTCGCCGCTGTCGCCGTTCCTGCCGTGGGTGCTCTCGCCGCTGCCGGCTACCTCGCCTCGCAGCTCGTCGACGCCGTCCGCTCCGCGGTGCCGCTCATCGCGGGCGTCGTCCTGGTCCTCATCGTCGTCGCGGCGCTGCTGCGTCGTTCCGGTCGCTGCTGCCCCGGACTGCACTGCCCCGGCTGCGGCCACTGACCGCGATGACTGCTGGTTGGCCCACCTACTGCGCGCGCTGCCGTAGGTGGGCCACCGCCCTCATCGAATCCGGCCACCCCGGCACCGGCCGCTACCGCGCCGAAACCGCCTGCACCCGCCACCAGCAAGCCGCCCACCGCTGGGCCAGCCGCCTCGGTCCGACCCGCACCACCCCGATCGATGACACCCAACCCGCCCTGTTCGAGCTACCGGAGGTGGCCCCTTGACCGCCCCGACCCTGCCCGGCCTCACCCCCGCCCTTATCGAGCCGACCCGGGCCGCGGCTGCCCCGCCGGCACCCGGATCGCGTGCTGCTCGCCTCGCTCTGCCCATGTCCCGACAGGTGTTGAAGGAGATGGCCGCGGAGTACGGCGTGTGCCTGCGCCCGGTCACCCTGCGCCGCACCGACCTGCACACCGGTCAGACCGAGGTCATCGACCTGCCCTGCGGCAGCACCCGTGAAGACAAGTGCTCCCCGTGTGCGAAGCGTGCCCGCCGGCTGCGGCAGACCCAGATCCGCGAGGGCTGGCACCGCACTGACGAACCCAACACGGCCGGCGCCAACCCCGCCACCGAGGAACAGCGCGAACTCGTGCTGCTGCGGGCACACCTGGAGTTCGCCCGCGACGAAGCACAGCGCTCTGCCCAGTTCGACCAGGTGCCCGGCATTGACGCTGCGATCGCCGAGGTAGAGGAAGCCATCGCCGCCGAGGGCCTACGCGGACAGGTCGCCCCATCCCACGATGAAGACGACTCCGACAACGGGCGGCGCAAGCGGTCCACCAAACGGCGCCAGGACGCCCCGGACCTGCCCCGCAAGAAGGTCGAGCCGCGCACGGTCGGCAAGGTCTACACCGCCCCCGACGGCACCCAGCACCGCCCGTCCATGTGGCTGTCGCTCACCCTCGACACGTACGGCCGCGTCCTACCCGACGGCACACCCGCCGACCCCGGCTCGTACGACTACCGGCGCGCCGCCTGGGACGCCGTGCACTTCGCCCGACTCCTCGACCGGTTCTGGCAAAACCTCAGGCGGTGCGTCGGCTGGAACGTCCAATACGCCGGCTGCGTCGAACCCCAACGGCGCCTCGCCCCGCACGCGCACTTCGCCATCCGCGGCACCATCCCCCGCGCCCTGCTGCGCCAGGTCGCCGCCGCCACTTACCACCAAGTCTGGTGGCCGCCCGCCAACGAACTCGTCTACTCCCTCGATCGGCTGCCCGTGTGGGACAACAACGCCGACGCCTGGGTAGACCCCGACACCCGACAGCCGCTCACCGCGTGGGCTGACGCCCTGGACCTGCTCGACGCCGACCCCGACGCGCAGCCTGTGCACGTCGTCCGCTTCGGCCGGCAGGTTCACGCCGAGGGCGTCACCCCGGGCACGGTGCACGCTGACCGCACCATCGGCTACATCACGAAGTACATCACCAAGAGCGCCGCCGACTGCCACAAGACCGACACCGACCGGCAGCGTAACCACCTCGACCGGCTCTGGCACCAACTCCGCATCACACCCTGCAACGAACGCTGCGCCAACTGGCTGCTCTACGGCATCCAGCCGAAGAAGGCCCACGGCCGCCTGCAAGCCGGGCGTTGCAAGGGCAAGGTGCACCAGCGGGCCACCCTCGGCATCGGCGGGCGACGCATCCTCGTCTCCCGCGACTGGTCCGGCAAGACCCTCGCCGACCACCGCGCCGACGCCCGCGCCTGGGTCCGCAAACTCCTCGGCGTCACCACCGGCGCCGACGACGCCGACCCCGTCGACCAGAACGACGCACCCGCCTACGCCTGGGAGCTCGCCCGCCCCGATGACCCCGACATCCCACCCCTGCAACACCGACTGCTCCGGGCGCTGTCCCAACGCGCCCAATGGAAAGCCGCCCTCCTCGCCGCCAGAGACAAGGCGACACAGGACGGCGCTTCCGACGGCTCTGCAAACCCTGATGCTGCCCTGGTTAACGGGAGGAACTGAGAATGGACAGCTCAACGAACGCCGGCAAGTGGCTCACCATCGACCAGGTGGCGGAGATGTTGAACGTCTCGTACTGGACGGTCTATCGGCTGGTCAAAGCGCGCGAGATCACGGGCGTTCGGATCGGTCGCGCTCGTCGCGTGCTGCCCGAGTCGGTGGAGGCGTACAAGGCCCGGCTGATCGAGGAGGCTGCCTGATGCCTCGGGGCACGGAACCGGCCCGACGCGGTGCTCGCCGCAAGGTCAACGGTGAGGGCAACATCCGCCAGCGCAAGGACGGGCGCTGGGAAGGCCGCGCTTGGGTATTCACCAGCGATGGCCGCGAGATCCGCCGAAGCGTCTACGGCAGCTCCTGGGAGGAGGTACACGAGAAGCTGACCGGGTTGAAGGCCAAGGCTCAGGCGGGAATCCGGGTTGCTGGGTCCATCCAGTCCGTGGCGGACTTCATGGCCTACTGGCAGCGAGAGGTCCTCCAGGATCGGGTCCGCCCCAGCACGTTGCGCACCTACGAATGGCTGTCGCGCTGTTACGTCGTCCCGCTGATCGGGAGCCAGCGTTTGGGAAAGCTCCAACCGCCAACGATCCGCACGTTCCTCAACCGGGCCAAGAGCACCTGCCAGTGCTGTGCGCAGGGCAAGGACGCGGCCCGACGGGCAGCCGGGAAAGAAGCTCGCTGCTGCGCGAAGCACCCGCGCCAATGCTGCGAGTCCTACCCTTCCGACGGCACGATCCGCCACCTACACCGGATGGTCCGGGCGGCGCTTCAGGATGCCGTGGTCGACGGACTCATCGCCGAGAACCCGGCACGCAACCTGCGCCTCGCACACCGGTACCGTCCGCGCTTCACACCGCTGACCGGCGAGGAAGCCAAGCTGCTGCTCAAGGCTGCGCGGTCGGATCGCCTGTACGCCCTCTACGCGGTGGCGCTGGCCCTCGGCCTTCGCCGCGGTGAAGCGCTCGCCCTGCGCTGGCAGGACGTGGACCTGGTCGACGGCGTTCTCTTCGTTCGTCAGTCGCTGCAACGTCTGAACGGTCGGCTCGTGTTCGGACCGGTGAAGTCCGACGAGTCGGAGCGGGTGATCGGGCTTCCACCGCCGTGCCTGGCCGCACTTCGACAGCACAAGCTCATGCAAGAGGCGGAGCGAAAGAGCATGGGCGACAGGTGGCAGGACTTCGGCCTGATCTTCACCACCGGCATCGGAACGCCAATCGAGCCGCGCAACCTCAACCGGCACTTCGTCCGGCTCCTCGACGGCGCCGGGCTACGTCGAGTGCGCTTCCATGACCTGCGTCACTCGTGCGCGACGCTGCTCTACGAGCAGGGCGTACCGATCGAGAAGATCCAAGACGTCTTGGGGCACAGCTCCCCGACGATCACCAAACTGATCTACGTCGAGGTCACGCGACAGGCCCAGCGGTCGACCACAGACAAGCTGGGTTATCTGTTCGAGGCCTAACGTAGGGGTCACCAAAAGGGGTCAGGGCCGGTCTCAATGACCGGCCCTGAGAGTGTTACTGCTGGTGCGCCGCCAGGGACTCGAACCCCGAACCCGCGGATTAAGAGTCCGCTGCTCTGCCAGTTGAGCTAGCGGCGCTCGTTGGCAACGGGGAGAACACTAGCATGCCTCCTGAGCGGGGTTCCAATCCGATCCCCGGCTCCCCCCTTCGGCCGAGCTTAACGGACATCTGGTCCCAAAACCTCCCACCGGCCGATGACAGGGGGCGGACAAACGGCGACCATGCGGCACGATGTGCGCCAGGTACGCGAGAACAGAGGTGGGGATGGGCATGTTCGCGCGGGCCGGGGCGATGGTGGGCGCCCTCGGCCTGGTGGCGTCGCTGGCTCTGACGGGCTGCGGCACGGAGCAGAAGAAGAAGGCGGAGTTCGTCGACGGCACCGCGCCGGCCACGTCGGCAGCGCCGGATGCGTCGGGTAAGCCGGCGGAGCCCGGCACCCCGGCCGCGCCGAGCGGGCCGCCGCTGACGGTGAGCCCGGCCGACGGGGGGAAGAACCGGCCGGTCAGCTCCGAGATCAGCGCCGAGGTGCCCGGCGGCGGGAAGGTGTCCAGCGTCACGCTGGCCGCCGCCAACGGAAGCCAGGTCGAGGGGCGCCTGCGCGCCGACGGCTCGTCCTGGGTGCCGTCGAAGCCGCTGAAGTACGGCACCCGTTACACGGCCACGGTCACCGCCACCGGCTCCGACGGGACCACCAGCCAGGGCAAGAGCACCTTCACGACGATGGCGAAGCCCAAGTCGGTGATCAGCTCCGGCCTCTACCTCTTCGACGACAAGACCTACGGCGTGGCGATGCCGGTGGTCACCGAGTTCCACCCGGGAATTCCGAAGAAGGACCGGGCGGCGGTGCAGAAGCGCATGTTCGTGCAGACCGATCCGCCGCAGCCGGGCGCCTGGCACTGGGTGGAGAACGGCACCCAGGCCTACTACCGCGCGCCGGAGTACTGGAAGGCCGGCACCACGCTCACCGTCCGGATCGCCCTGGCCGGCATCCCGCTGAGCAACGGCCGCTACGGCAACGTCGACCGTGCGGCGACCGCCAAGATCGGCCGGGCGTTCGAGATGCAGGTGGACAACGCCACCAAGAAGATGACGGTGTACGAGGACGGCCAGGTGGTCCGCACCCTGCCGGTGAGCCTGGGCAAGAAGAAGACCCCCTCCTCCAGCGGCACGATGGTCGTGATGGAGAAGAAGGAGTCCACGGTCTTCGACACCCGCGACGACCCGGACCCGGCGAACCGCTACGTGACGGAGATCGACTTCGCCCAGCGGCTCACCTGGGGCGGCGAGTACATCCACGCGGCGCCCTGGTCGGAGCACGTGCAGGGCCGGCAGAACGTCTCGCACGGCTGCGTCAACGTCTCCATGGCGAACGCCCGCTGGCTGTTCGGGAAGACCAAGGTGGGCGACCCGATCACCATCAAGGGCACCGAGCGCAAGCTGGCACCGGGCAACGGCTGGACGGCGTGGAGCCAGAGCTGGTCCGAGTTCGTCAAGGGCAGCGCCGTGCCGGTGTCGGAGGCCGGCGAGGGATCGCCCTTCTGAGGCACACCCACCGACGATCCGGCGACCGGCCCGCACCCGCGGGCCGGTCGCCGTCTTCATGGCCCTGCCGCGAGCCGTCCGGGCCCGCGACGCCGGCGACACCCGGGAGCCCGCGCTGCCGGCACGTACGGCGGGTCGGAGAGGCGAGCGAGCCTCGGCAAAGCCCCGGATCTTATCAACATCCGGACATCTCGTACGGCGTGTTTCGGTTCACCTTGCGGAACGGGTACCTGCCCGTGTGCGTCAGTGAGGGACGATGGGCAACCGGGGACCACGACTGTGAGGGAATCATGCGAGCTGTCCAGGACCAGCTGATCCGGCACGGGGACGACCGGCGGGGTCGACGACGCCGTGGGCTCGCGGCGGCGGTGCTCGCCGTGACGCTCGTGCTGGCCTCCGCCTGCACCGACGGCGGCGGGGGCAAGCCGTCGGGCGGCTGGCAGAACGGCGACGACCAGCCCGCCGCGCCGAAGGCGGCGGCCACCATCGTCGAGCCCAAGGCCGACGCGAAGGACGTGCCCGCGTCCACCGGCATCACCTTCACGGCGACGGAGGCGGAGCAGACCAGCGTCGAGCTGAAGGACTCCGCCGGTGGGGCCGTCGAGGGCGAGCTGGCGGCCGACGGCAAGAGTTGGCTGCCCGCCGGCGCGCTGAAGTACGGCGAGACGTACACCGCGACGGTGACCGCGACCGGCGACGACGGCCGACCGGCGACGGCGACCAGCACCTTCACCACCATGGCGAAGCCCGGCAAGCAGGTCCGGATCAGCAGCTTCCTGGGTGACGACCAGGTCGTCGGCGTCGGCATGCCGCTGATCGTGAAGTTCAGCCGGGCCGTCCCGGAGGACTACCGCGACGACGTGCAGAGCCGGATGACTGTCACCTCCGTACCGGCGCAGGAGGGCATCTGGCACTGGGTCAGCCCGACCGAGATCCGCTACCGCCCGAAGGAGTTCTGGAAGGCGAACAGCACGGTCTCCTACCGCGTCCAGGCCGGGGGCCTGCCGCTGGGCGGCGGCTGGTACGGCCGGGCGGACCTCAGCGTCGGCATCAAGGTCGGCCCGGCGGTGGTCATGACGGTGGACAACAGGACCAAGCGGATGACCGTCACGAAGGACGGCTCTGTGATCAAGACCATCCCGGTCAGCCTCGGCAAGAAGAGCACCCCGTCCTCCAGCGGCACGATGGTGGTCATCGAGAAGCTGCGCAAGACGGTCTTCGACACCTTCGAGGAGCTGGGCCCCGAGGAGGGCTACCGCACCAAGATCGACTACGCCCAGCGGCTGACCTGGGGCGGCGAGTTCATCCACGCGGCGCCCTGGTCGGAGGGGCAGCAGGGCCGGGTGAACGTCTCGCACGGCTGCGTGAACGTCTCGATGGCCAACGGCGCCTGGCTCTTCGCCAACACCCGCGTCGGCGACCCGATCACCGTCAAGGGCACGGAACGCAAGCTCCAGAACGGCAACGGCTGGACCGACTGGAACATGAGCTGGGAGCAGTACGTCAAGGGCAGCGCCCTGCCGTACGAGCCGCCGACCGAGGCCGCCCCGGAGGAGAGCGGCGAGCCCACGGTCACCCCGACCACCTGAGCCGGAAACGCCGAAGGCCCCCTCCGCGAGGAGGGGGCCTTCGGTCACCGGGTGACTGATGGGAATTGAACCCACGACAACCGGGACCACAACCCGGTGCTCTGCCAACTGAGCTACAGCCACCATGCCGTTCACACCCGATGGATCCACGCCCGGTCGATCGCCCCGGGCGGGGTGCGGACCAATAATAGCCCCACCCCCGCCCGCCGCGTCCAGCGGGTTCCGCCGGGCCGGATCAGAGCTCGGCCGCGATCGCCTTGGCGGTCTCCACGTCCGGCCCGGGCAGGGGCACGAAGAGGGTCCGCCGGTAGTACTCCAGCTCCCGGATGCTCTCCCGGATGTCGGCCAGGGCCCGGTGTGCGAGCCCCTTCTGGGGCTGGCCGAAGTACACCCGCGGGTACCAGCGGCGGCACAGCTCCTTGATCGACGACACGTCGATCATCCGGTAGTGCAGGTGGGCGTCGAGGCGGGGCATGTCCCGGGTGATGAAGCCCCGGTCGGTGGCGATCGAGTTGCCGCACAGCGGGGCCGTACGCGGATCCTTCACGTGGCTGGCCACGTAGTCCAGGACCATGTCCTCGGCCTCGGCGAGGGTCACCGTGGAGCGCCGGACCTCCTCGGTCAGCCCCGACTTGGCGTGCATCGTCGTTACGATCTCGGGCATCGCCTCCAGCGCCGCCTCGTCAGCGTGGATCACCACGTCGACGCCGTCCCCGAGCACGTTGAGGTCGGGATCCGTGACGAGCGCGGCGACCTCGATCAGCTTGTCCCTGCCGAGGTCCAACCCGGTCATCTCACAGTCGATCCAGACGAGAAGATCAGCCACCGGGACAGCCTACGCGCAGCCCACCCGGCCGCGCGCCCGCGCACCGGGGCGCGCGGTGACCGCTAGGGTTTCCTCCGTGCCAGCCGAACCCGCCGCACCGCCCGCCGTCACCGACGACGATCCCGGTGGCCGTACGGTCCGTCGGCTCGTCACCCTGCTGGCACTGGCCGCCGTGCTGCCGGCGCTCTACCTACCCGGCACGGTGCACGACTTCTTCGACCTGAAGATCTACATGCGGGCGATGGACTGGTGGGCGGCCGGGAACCCGCTCTACGACTACGTGCAGCCCGACCGGGTGCAGGGCGAGCTCTACTTCACCTACCCGCCGTTCAGCGCGCTGCTGCTGCGCCCGTTCGCGCTGCTGCCGCTGGGCGCCACCGTGGCGATCTTCACGGTCCTGACGGGCCTGGCGGTGGTGGTCACGACCCGGTGGCTGCTCGCGCCGGTGATCGCCCGGCACGGTCTGCCCCGTGTGTTCAGCCTCACCGTGGCGGTCCTGCTGGTGCTGGCCGTCGAGAGCACCCGCGAGACGATCACCTTCGGTCAGATCAACATGCTGCTGGTCGTGCTGATCCTGGCGGACCTGCTCTTCGCCGTACCCCGGGCGAGCCGGTGGGCCGGCGTGGGCGTCGGGCTGGCGACGGCGCTCAAGCTCTTCCCGGGCATCTTCATCGTCTACCTGCTGGCCACCCGCCGGTGGCGGGCGGCGGCGGTGGCGAGCGCGACGGCCGCCGCCGCGACCCTGCTCGCCGCCGCGGTCGCGCCGCGCGACTCGTGGCGGTTCTGGACCCACGAGCTCTGGGCGACCGACCGGGTCGGCCGCACCGACTACACCGGCAACCAGTCGCTGTTCGGCCTGCTCAGCCGCATCACCGCACCGGAGAAGCCCCACCAACTGCTCTGGCTGCTGCTGGTGGCGGCCATCGCCGGGTACGGGCTGTGGCGCGCCGCGCGGGCCGCCCGCGCCGGGGACACGCTCACCGGCCTCGCCCTGACCGGACTGGTCGGCTCGCTGGTCAGCCCCATCACCTGGACCCACCACATCTACTGGTTCATCCCGGCGGTGGTCGTGCTGACGGACGCGGCGCTGAGCGCCGACGCCACGACCGGCGAGGGCGCCCGTCGGCGACGTCTGCTGGCGGCGCTCGCCGTCGGCACCTCCGCCCTCATCGTGTACGGGGTGGTGACCTTCCACGACTGGGGCATCGCCCCGGTGCGTACGGACTCGCCGGGCGAGTTCCTGGTGCGCAACACGTACGTGCTGCTGAGCCTGCTGCTGCTGGTGACCCTGCCGGTGCGGCGGGAGGGCCGCAGGTCGCGGGAAATGGACAGTCTTCCCAAGTAGCGCCCTTCATGGCTAATCTGGCTGTTACTACCTCAGACGTCTCTCGGGTAGCACCGATCCCCCGGTGAGGGCGGCCCTCCGCGTCGGCAGCGCGGAGGGCCGCCCGCCGTCCGGGCCCCCGCCCACGGTGGGATGCCGGCGCGTGGCGAAGGCCGGACGTGGGTCAGCGCGGATCGTCGGGCGACTGCCGGCCGGCATCGGAAGCGCCATCGCCGGAAGCGCCATCGTCAGGAGTGCCAGCGCCGGGAGTGCCAGCGTCGGAAGCGGCGGCGTCGAGAGCGGCGGGGCGGCGGCGGTCCGCTGCGGCGACCGGGTCGGCCGTCTCCTCGGGGGCGGCGGGCGGCCAGGCCAGGGTGAGGTTCACCTCGGGCGGCCGGAGCGCCGGGTCGCCTCCGGCGAGGTCGGCGAGCGTCGCGGGGCGGCGGGCGGGCACCGGCCCGATCGCCGGTCGGGCCCCCGTGGGGGCGGCACCGACCGAGGCGAGCTGACGCCCGGCGACGCGCGACCGGTCGCTGTCCCGGGTCGGCTGCGCGCCGAGGCCGGCGAGCGAGGTCACCCCGAGGCGGCCGGCGAGCACCGGCACCTGGTCCGGCTCGACCACGAAGACCACCTCGCGGGGCCGCACCGGGCGAAGCAGGAGCAGGGCCAGCGCCACCGCCAGCACCCCGCCGGCCAGCAGCCCGGCGGTCGTCGGAGCGGTCCAGCCGGCGCGCAGCCCCGCGCGCAGTTCCAGGCTCAGGTCGGCCCGCCCGTCGGGACGCATCACCACCAGGCTCAGCCGCCGGTCGGCCAGCTCCGCCGGGGTCCACTCCAGCGCGCCGATCCCCTCGCGTACCCAGAAGGGCTGGTTGATCGGCGCGACCGACGGCGCGGGGCCGGCGGACGGCGCGGGACCGGCGGGCTGCAACCGGACCGGCAGCGGCCCCCGGGCCAGCGCCACCCGGCGCACCTCGGCATGCGCAACCGGCTCGAGCCAGCGCCGCACCTCGTCGGCGGGTGCCAGCCCGACGAAGGCCGGGCCGTCGGGCGTGCGCGCGTCCAGCCGGAGCCGGGCCTGCCCGGCGCGGGTGAACGGCGCCTCGGCCCGCAGCAGCTCGTCGACGTCCCGGACGACCATCGCGTGACCCGGGGTCTGCACGGTCTCGAACCGGGCGCTGAATGCGCCACCCGGGTCGGCCTGCCGGGCGAGCAGCGTGAGCGCCCCACCGGCGAGCAGCGCCGTGATCCCGACCGTCAGCAGCAGCATGGCGGCGAGCACCCGCACGATCCGCATTCGCCTCGTCCCCCTCCGTAGCCGGATACCCGGCCGACCTTACCGACGTGGGGCGAACCAGCAGCGGATATCCACGGCACGGGGCCAGGTTGCAGCCGGCCCGCCGGATGATCCGACGGGCCGGCGGGCGGTATGACCGCGTCACTCCTGCGACGTCGGTGCCCGCCGCGTACGCGAGAACGCGAGCCCGCCGAGCAGCAGGCCACCCACGCCGGCGACCAGGCCGGCGACCGCGAGCCCGGTGGCCACGTCGTCGCTCCCGGCGTCGTCATCGTCGTCGCCGGCGGCCTGCGGCGCGGCGGTGCCGGTGGGGGCGGTCGACGGCGCGGCCGCCGTGAGGGTGAGCACCGGGGCGGGGTTCTCCGGCTCCTCGCCGCCGGGGAGCGGCTCCTCGATCCACCGCTGCACGTTGCCGTCGGAGTAGGTCTGCAAGGTCTTGAAGACCATCGTCTCGACCTGCGGCAGCGGACCCATCGACACCGGGAACTCCTGGAACTGGCCGGGCTTGACCGCCGCGCTCCCGGTGGCCGTCCAGGTGAGCTTGGAGACGACCTCGCTGAGCTGGCTGCCGTGCACCTCGACCGGCGGGTCCACCTTGCGCTTCTCCACCGCCACCGTCCAGCCGGGCACCGGCATGGTCGACACGGAGCCGATGGGCGCGTTCTCCGGCAGCACGACCTCCAGCTTCGTGGTGGAGGCCGTGTCGCTCTCGTTCGGCACCCGGAAGGCGAACCGGCTGTAGCCGCCCTGGGTCGCCTCCTGCGGGTTGACCGTGACGTGGGCCGAGGCGGGCGCCGCGAAGCCGAGGACGGCGGTGGCGACGGCGCCGAGCGCCAGGGCGGCGGCGCTTGCGGTACGCCGGTGACGGATCATGGTGCGAGCCTTCCTGTTACCTGATCGGCACGGTGGTGGTCACCGTGGCCTGGTCGATGTCCGAGGTGCGGGCCGTGATGCGCAACTGCCACTCCCCCGCAGCCGGGAAGTTGATCTCGCCGGTGGCGTGGTTGTCGGTCAGCGGCAGCAGCGGGACCTGGATCGCTTCGATCCCCGCCGCCGGCAGGGCGACCGTGGCCCGCCACTCCACCACCGGCTGGGGCCGGTTGTCCTTCGTGTACGCGTAGAAGTGCACGGTGTTGTTGCCCCGCTCGGCCGGGTCCAGCTCGATCTGGAGGTCGTAGTTCGGGCTGGACAGCGTCGTGGAGAAGAAGCGTCCCGGCGCGCCGGCCACGTCGGCGCCGGCGGTGCGGGCCGGGGTGGTCTGCACCAGGACGGCGGACAGGCCGAGGACCACGGCCGTGATCGCCAGCTCCGCCCAGACCGCCCGCCGCATCGACGTCGGCCGGCCGGCCGCGGTGCGCCGGCGCACCAGCTGCCGGGAGTACGCGGCCACCGCGATCACCAGCGCGAAGAGCCCGATCTTGCCCAGCACCAGCCGGCCGTAGGTGGTGTCGATCAGCGCGCGGGGGGTGGCCACCTCGATCAGCGCCTGGACGGTGCCGGCGAGCAGCAGCGCCGAGACGGCCAGCGCCGCCCAGCGCGACCAGATCGGCAGGATCGCGCCCAGCTCCCGCTCGTCGGCCCGGGTCAGCAGGAAGACGGCGAGCATCACCAGCCCGCCCATCCAGACCGCCATGCCGCCCAGGTGGACGGCGTCGACGACCACGGAGACCGCCGGGGCGGGCGAGGCCGCCGGGTGCCCGGCCAGCGGCCAGGTCACCAGCGCCGCCGCCCCGAGCACGCCGAGGATGACCAGATCGCTCCGCTCGACCGGCCCCGCCATCAGGGGTCGGAGCAGGAACGCCGCCGCGGCCAACAGGCCCAGCCGGACCAGGTGCGCGGCGCCGAAGGAGCTGCCCAGCACGTCGCTGAGCCCCTCGCCGGTGACGTCGAACACGCCGCCGCCGGCGGTGTAGGGCACCTGGAGCAGGAGGTTCGCCACCGTGGAGACCGCCAGCAGGCCGAGCCCGGCCCAGGCCAGGCGGGCCGGTCCGCGCCGGGGCAGCCGCCGGGGCCAGAGGGCGGCGAGCACCAGCGTCGGTCCGACGAGCAGCAGCAGGCCGGCGTAGCCGGCGTACTTGGCGACCTTGACCGCGTTGCCGACGACCGGGTCGGCCCGGCTGTCGTCCCCGCTGTCGACCGGGGGCGTCGAGGGCGCGCCGACGGAGTAGGTGAACGCGCCCGACACGGGGTGGCTGTCGGAGGAGATGACCCGGTAGCTGACCAGGTAGGTGCCGCGCGCCCCGGCGGGGTCGACCGGCACGGTGACCACGGTGCCCTCGAAGGTCGGTTCGCCGCGGTCGGCGCGGGAGCCGTCCGGTGCGATCACCCGGATCTTGCCGGACACCTTGCGGACGGGCTCGCTGAACGTGAGTACGACCTCCGCCGGCGCGTTCGACACCACGGCCGAGGCGATGGGGCTGCTGCTCACCAGCACCGCGTGGGCGCTGGCGGGGCCGGCGGGGGCGATCAGCAGGGCGACGACGGTGACCAGCAGGCCGGCGACGGCGAGCAGCCGGGCGACCGGGCGGCGGATGGCGACACTCATGCCGGCAATGCTCTCGAATCCGACCGGTCCGGCGCGACTCCGACCATGCCCCGCGCCGCCGGGACCGGCCCGCCCGGGGCGACTTCGAGGATGCCCCGCGCCGCCGGGACCGGGCGGGCCGGCCCGCCCGGGGTGACGTCAGCCATGACGGGCCAGGAGTGCGGTCGACGGCCGGCGGTCCGGCTCGTCGCTGACCCGTCCCAGCGCCCACAGCAGCCCCGCCTGCACCACGGCGGCCAGGTGCCCGACCTCGTGCACCAGCGCGGTCGTCGAGTTGGCGATGTCCACCGCGCTGGTGCCGGCCAGGCAGACCGCCAGCACCAGCGCCACCGGCACGAACGCCCGGGCCCGCTCGGGTCGCCACGCGGCCAGCGCGAACCCGACGGCCAGCGCCACGTCGAAGGAGGCCATCTCGCGGCTCGTGTGCGGATCGACTGTCACGCCCAGCCCGGCCAGCAGGACGGGCAGGGCGATCGCCAACTGTGCGACCGCGGCCACCGCGACCGCCACCCGCAGCACCTGACGGCGGGCCGCCCTGGCCGCCGCCCGGGTGCGTCCGGCCGCCAGCGAATCGGCGGCGACCGCCGCCAGCACCGACGCGGTCAGGTCGGGCACCGCCACCGCCTGCACCCGGACCAGCCGGGTGACCTGCTCGGCGCGGGTCAGCCAGGCCCGGCAGCCGGGGCAGCTCTCCGCGTGCGCGTCCAGCACCGCCGGCGCCGCCAGCGGGTCCTCGCCGTCCAGCCGCGCCGACAGCGCCGCGCGTACGTCGTCGCATGTCATGTGGGGATAGTCGTGCGACGCACCGGTTTAGTTCCCGGGGTGGCGCAGGCCATGGAAGGGTCGAAGGACCCTCCCCGGCCCGGCCACGCCGCGTAACCTGGACTGTCGTGATCCCCGCCCCGCGCGAGACCCCCGCCGCCAGTCCGACCGGTGACGCGGGCGTCGCTGCGCGGGAGTCGGCGACCGAGTGGGCGCTGGCCGCCCGCGACGGGGACCCCGTCGCCCAGGCCGCCTTCGTCCGGCTGACCCAGGCCGAGGTGTGGCGCTTCACCGCCGCGCTCGTCGATCCGGACAGCGCCGACGACCTGACCCAGGACACCTACCTGCGGGCGTTCCGGGCGCTGCCGGCGTTCGAGGGCCGCTCCAGCGCGCGCACCTGGCTGCTGGGCATCGCCCGCCGGGCCTGCGCCGACCACCTGCGCACCGTCGTGCGTCGCCGCCGGCTCGGCGAGCGGCTCGCCGCCGACGCCTGGACCGACCGGCCGCACCCGGACCCCGCCGGCCAGCTCGGCGCCGCCGATCTGGTCCGCCGGCTGCCCGCCGAGCGCCGCGCGGCGTTCGTGCTCACCCAACTGCTCGGCCTGTCGTACGCCGAGGCCGCCGCCGTGGAGGGGGTGCCCGTGGGCACCATCCGCTCGCGGGTGGCCCGGGCCCGCAACGACCTCGTCGAGGCGGTCGGCGACGCCCTCGCCGGATGACCGGGAACTTCCGCCGGGGACGGGACGACCAATGATCGTGACCGCACCGCACACCCGGGTCGCCCGCTGGCCCGCCGTCCGCCCCTGGATCGGGGTCGCCGTCCGGCTGGGCCTGGCCGCCGTGTGGCTCGTCGCAGGCGGCAGCAAGGTCGGTGACCTGGCCGCCTCCGGCCGCGCCGTCAACGCGTACCAGGTCATGCCGTACGACCTCGCCACGGTGATCGGCGCGGCGCTGCCCTTCGTCGAGCTGGCGCTCGGCCTGCTGCTGCTCCTCGGCCTGGCCACCCGGCTCTCCGCCGGGGTGTCCGCGGCGCTGCTGGTGGTCTTCATCGTCGGCATCGTCTCGGCCTGGAGCCGGGGCCTCGCCATCGACTGCGGCTGCTTCGGCGCCGGCGGGGAGCTCGCCGAGGGCCAGACCCCGAGCTACCTCCCGGAGATCCTCCGGGACCTGGGATTCCTGGCGCTGGCCGGGTTCCTGCTGATCTGGCCCCGCACCCCCGTCTCCGTGGACGGCTGGCTGGCGGGGGACGCATCCGTGGAGGACGAGGATGAGTAGTCGCAAGGGGCAGAAGGGCTCCGCCCGGGTGGTCCGCGAGCAGTTGGCCCGGGAGCGGCGGCGCAAGCGGACGCTCTGGGTCTCCGTGGCCGCCGTGGCCGTCCTGGTCGTGGCCGGCCTGATCGGCTGGAGCGTCTACTCCAGCCAGCGCTCCGACGACTTCACCGCGCCGACCGGCTCGACCGAGGACGGCACCGGGGTCGTCGCCGGCTCGGGCCCGGTCACCATCGACATCTACGAGGACTTCCTCTGCCCGGCCTGCAAGCAGTTCGAGCAGGCCAGCGGCCCGACCATCGACCAGCTCATCAGCGAGGGCAAGGTCCGGGTCGTCTACCACCCGGTGGCGTACCTGAACCGCTTCTCCAGCACCCAGTACTCGACCCGCTCCTCGGCCGCCTCCGGCTGCGCGGCGGAGGGCGGCCGCTACCGGGAGTACGCCAAGGCGCTGTTCGACCGGCAGCCGCCGGAGGGCGGCGCGGGGCTCAGCGACGGGGAGCTGGCCGACATCGCGGCGGGCGCCGGCCTCGACCGGGACGGCTTCGCCTCCTGCCTGCGGGAGGGCACCTTCAAGCCGTGGACCGAGCACGTGACGCAGGAGGCCAGCAAGGCCAACATCACCAGCACCCCGACGATCCTGGTCGACGGCGAGCAGATCGCCGACCGCAGCCCGGAGGGGATCAAGTCGGCGGTGGAGGCGGCCGGCAGGTGATCCGCGACCTGGTGACCCGCGCCGGCCTGGTACTCGCCGGCACGCTGACGGCGACGGTCGCGTTCGCTGCCCCGGCCGCCGCGCACGGCGCGGACGCTCCCGACGGCACCGACTACCGCACCGAGGTGACCGCCGTCGCCCCGGCCCGCCCCGGGCTGAGCGTACGGGTGATCGAGGCGGGCGCGCGGCTGGAGCTGACCAACACCGGCGACCGCGCCGTCGAGGTGCTCGGCTACTCCGGTGAGCCCTACCTGCGGGTCGGCCCCGACGGCGTGTACGAGAACGTCCGCTCCCCCGCGACGTACCTGAACCGGACCATCGCCGGGGACACGCGGCTGCCGGCCGAGGCGAACCCCGCCGCCGCACCGGACTGGCGGCGCGTCGACGACTCCGCCACCGCGCGCTGGCACGACCAGCGGGCACTCTGGCGGGAGTCGGCACCGCCGCCGCAGGTGCGCGCCGCCCCGGACCGGGAGCACCGGGTGCGGGACTGGACGGTGCCGCTGCGCACCGACACCGGGACGGGGGAGATCCGCGGCACCCTCGACTGGGTGCCGCCGCCGGACGCGTACGTCTGGTGGGTGGTCGCCACGGTCGGGCTGCTGGCCGTGGGGGCCCTCGGGCTGTTGCCGGCCCGCTCCGGGCCGGGCGCGCGGGCGCTGGCTGGGCTCGGCGGGCTGCTGGTCGTCGGCGGGGTGGCCGCGGTGGTGTTGACCGTGGGCCGGGAGGTGGACGCCGGCGCGCGGGGCGTGGGCGGGGTGCTGACCGGCCTGCTCGGCGGGCAGGTCTGGGCGCTGCTGACCGGGCTCGGCGCCGTCGCCGCCGGGGTCTTCGCGCTGGCCCGCCGGCCGGCCGCCGACTTCGCGCTGGCGCTGGCCGGGGCCTGCCTGGCGCTCTTCGCCGGGGTGGCCAACGCCGCCGTCTTCGCCCGCGCCGTCGCCCCCGTGCCGTGGCCGGCGACGACGGCCCGGATCCTGGTCGCCCTGATCCTCGTCGCCGGCGCCGGCGCCACGGCGGCCGGCGCCCTCCGCCTACACGCCGCCCGCCCCACCCCCGCTCCCCCTCCCACCCCCACTCCCCTCACCCCGCCCTCCACCCCCGCCCCGCGCGTCGATCATGGAGTTGTGGTGGGGGACGAACCGGAGCAGAAGAGGTCTGATCGGGCACCATGAGTGCATGATCGACGCCTCGGGGGTGGGGCGCGGAGGGCTCAGCGGGGGGGGTGGGGGTGAAGCCCCGGGGGAGTTCGAGGCGGTGGCGGGCGAGGCGGTCGGCGTCCGCCAGGAGGTCGGCCGTGGGGGCGTCGGCGACGATGCGACCGGCGTCCAGGATGACCGAGCGATCGCACAGTTCCAGGGCGTACGGCAGGTCGTGGGTGACCATCAGCAGCGTCACCGGCAGGGCGCGCAGGATGCCGGCCAGCTCGCGGCGGGCCGCCGGATCGAGGTTGGACGACGGTTCGTCCAGGACGAGGATCTCCGGGTGCATGGCGAGCACGGTGGCCACCGCCACGCGGCGCCGCTGCCCGAAGGAGAGGTGGTGCGGCGCGCGGTCCCGGTGCTCGCCCATCCCGACCGCGGCGAGGGCCTCGTCCACCCGGGCGGACAGCTCCGCCCCGCGCAGGCCCAGGTTGGCCGGCCCGAACGCCACGTCCTCGGCGACCGTGGGCAGGAAGAGCTGGTCGTCCGGGTCCTGGAAGACGATGCCCACCCGGCGGCGCACCTCGGCGAGCGTGGCCCGGTCCTGGCTGACGGTCAGCCCGCCGACGCTCACGCTTCCCTCAGCCGGGGTGAGGATGCCGTTGAGGTGCAGCACCAGCGTGGTCTTCCCGGCGCCGTTGGGCCCGAGCAGCGCCACCCGGTCGCCGCGCGGCACGGTCAGGTCCACCCCGTGCAGGGCGACGTGCCCGTCCGGGTACGCGTAGCGGACACCACGAACGTCCAGGGAGAGGGCGGTCTGCACGGCACCGATCATGTCAGCACGACGGCCGTGGCGGCGATGCCGGCCGCCAGGACCGGCACGGTGGCCGCGACCAGCCACTGCCCGGCGGTCGCCGCGCCCGCGCCCTGCCACACCGCCGGCATCCGCCCGGTGTAGCCGCGCGACAACATCGCCAGGTAGACCCGCTCGCCGCGTTCGAACGCGCGCAGGAAGAGCGCGCCGACGCCGGTCGCGAAGCCGCGCAACTGCCACAGGAAGCGCGGATCGTCGCCCCGGGACATCCGCGCCACCCGCATCCGGCGGGCCTCGCCGACCAGCACGTCCAGGTAGCGCAGCATGAACGTGGCGATCTGGGTGAGGATCTGCGGGCAGCGCAGCCGGTCCAGGCCGACGATCAGGTCCCGGGTCGTGGTCGTCGCGGCGAGCAGCAGCGAGGCGAGCACGCCGAGGGTGCCCTTGGCGACGATGTTCCACGCCCCGAGCAGCCCGTCGACCGACAGGCTCAGGCCGAGCACCTCGACCCGCTCACCGGCGCCGAGGAACGGCAGCGCCACCGCGAACAGCACGAACGGCAGCTCGATCAGCGACCGACGCAGCAGCCAGCCGGGCCCGACCCGGGCCAGCGCCGCCACCACCGCGACCAGCAGGGCGTACGCGCCGAAGGCCCAGAAGGCCTCGCGCGGGGTGCCGACCACGGCGAGGGTGAACGCCACCATCGCCGCGATCTTGACCTCGGGCGGGAGCCGGTGCACCGGTGACGCGGCGTCCCGGTACAGCACGTGCGCGTGCCCGGCGCCCATCCGGTCGCTACTCCCGACCCGACGCCCCGACGGGGGTGCGGGCGCCCCCAGCCGCGTCCCCGTCCCGGGGGCCGCGGCGGCGGACCAGCCAGAACGCCCCGCCGGCCACTGCGAAGGTGAGCAGCACGCCGAGGACGCCGGACAGGCCGGTGGAGAGGAACTCGTTGTCGATCCCCGCCACCCCGTAGTCGGCCAGCGGCCCGCCGACCTCGTGTTCGCGCTCCCGCTGGGCGGGGCAACTGCCGCCGGTGATGTTGTCGTCGGCGTCGAAGGTGCAGCCCTCGCGCAGCGACGAGTCCAGCCCGTCGGGGTGGGACGAGGCGAAGTTGCTGACCACCCCGGCGAGGAGCAGGGCCACCAGCAGCCCGCCGACGACGAATCCCCAGGAACGCTTCCTCACCGGGCACCTCCGACGGCCGGGACGGCGGGCGTGGACGCCACGCGCAGCCCGCGCAGCGCGTAGACGAGATCGGGCCGGACCTTCGCGACGGTGACCACCGTGGTCGCGGTGATCAGGCCCTCGCCGATGCCGATCAGCAGGTGCACGCCGGCCATCGTGCCGGCCAGACCGCCCAGGTTGCCGCCGAGGTCGGTGGTGCCGCCGAGCTGGTACTGGAGCACGAAGCCCATCGACGCGACCACCACGCTGACCAGCGCGGAGACGAAGGCGGTCACGCCCAGGCCGGCCGGGGTGCGCGGCAGCACCCGGAGCAGCAGCGCGATCAGCAGGTACGCCGCGGCGGTGCCGAGCACGGCCATGTTGGTGATGTTGAGCCCGAGCATGGCCACGCCGCCGTCGCCGAAGACGAGCGCCTGCACGACCAGCACCACGGCCACGCAGAGCGCGCCGACCCACGGCCCCACCAGCATCGCGGCGAGCGCCCCGCCGAGCAGGTGACCGCTGACGCCCGCGGTGAAGATCGGGAAGTTGAGCATCTGCACGGCGAAGATGAAGGCCGCGACGAGCCCGGCCATCGGGGCCAACCGGTCGTCCAGGTCACGCCTGCCGCGCAGGACGCAGAACGTCATCGCGAGCAGCGCCACCGCCGCGAACACCGCCGCGACGGGACCGTCGACGATCCCGTTCGAGATGTGCATCGCCAGGTTCTCCACGCGGCCTCCCACGCGTCGCCCGGCCAGGCCTGGCCGTTGACGTCAGCCTATTTCCCGAGCTTGGCAGTTGCCAAGGGTTGGCAACTGGCGTACGCCCGATTGCGCGCCCGCCGCCGACCCGACGTGCCGGCCGGGTCGGCGTTCCGGTCGGGCCGGCGCGCCGCCCGGAGGCGGCCGGGACGCGTTCCCGCCGGGGTCGGCGTGCCGCCCGGGGACGGCCGGGGCCGGCGGTAGGGTCGTGCCATGACCGCGCCCGACCGCCTCTCCCCCGGTGACCCCGCGCCCGAGTTCAGCCTCCCCACCGACACCGGCGAGACGCTCTCGCTCACCGACCTGCGCGGCCGCAAGGTCGTGCTCTACGCCTACCCGGCGGCCATGACGCCCGGCTGCACCAAGCAGGCCTGCGACTTCCGCGACTCGCTCGCCTCGCTCCAGGCCGCCGGCTACGAGGTCGTCGGGATCTCGCCCGACAAGCCGGAGAAGCTGGCGAAGTTCCGCGAGCGCGACGCCATCACCTTCCCGCTGGTCGCCGACACCGACAAGGCCGTGCTGACCGCCTACGGCGCGTACGGCGAGAAGCAGTCGTACGGCAGGACGGTGACCGGCGTGATCCGCTCGACATTCGTCATCGACGCGGACGGCAAGATCGAGCGCGCGCTCTACAACGTGAAGGCCACCGGCCACGTCGCCAAGCTGCGCCGGGATCTCGGGCTGGACTGAGGTCGCCGCGCGCGCCGGGACCGAGCCCACCACCGGCTCGGCGTGACACTCTAGACTCAGCGGGTCGGCGGGAGTGGCGTAACGGCAGCCGCGGTAGGTTTAGGTCCTATTGTCCGAAAGGACGTGGGGGTTCGAATCCCCCCTCCCGCACCGAGCGTCCTGTCGCGCGCGTCACGATCGCGGGTCGGCGCGGGGCCCGCGCGGTCAGGATTACCGGGTGAGCCTGCGCTTCGTCCTCGATCCCGAGCTGACCCCCGAGTTGCGGGAACGGATCGTCGCCCTCTGGGTCGACGTCACCAACGCCGGCGGGGCGGTCGGCTTCGTGCCGCCGGTCACCGTCGCCGACGTCCGGCACACGGCGGACCCCACCTTCGCCGGCATTGCGGAGGGCCCGGACCGCCTCCTCGTGGGGTACGCGGGCGAGCGGCCCGTCGCCGCGCTGATCTTCTGCGACAACCGGTTCGACCTGAAGGCGCACTGGTGCGTGCTGAAGCGGGTGATGGTCCACCCGGACACCCAGGGCAACGGGTACGGCGCCGCGCTGATGCGCGAGGCCGAGCGCCTCGGCCGCGGAATGGGCTGGGAGGCGCTGCACGTGACCGTCCGGGACGGGCTGGGGCTCGACCGGTTCTATCGCGGGCTCGGTTACCGGGAGATCGGTCGGCTGCCCGGGGCGCTGCGGGTCGCCCCCGGCGACGACCGCGACGAGATCCTCATGTGGCTGGGCCTGACCGCCCCGGCGGCACCCGGGCGCTGAGCCGAAACGCGCGGGGCTCCAGACCAGCGGAGCCCCGCGCGGAACAGCGGGCGGTGCCACCCGGCGAGCAACCCGGGGTTCAGGACACCGACCGGCTGTGGGGATCAGCCCGTGACACGCAGCTCAAGCAGGACGGCAGGGGGCAGGGTGTCATCCTCTCCCACCCCGACACCGACCCAACCGTTCTTGGGAAGGGCGACCGTCTCGGATTCGCCGTCCACGCTCACCGTGGCGGATGCCGTGTGACTGTCACCACGGATCTGGTAGACATCCGAGATCTCCAGAGTCAGGTAGCCAGGTGCGCCCTTGACCGTGAAGCAGTATCCGCTGAGCCTCGCGTAGCTCCGGACGATGATCTGGTTGGTGGCGCTGGCCACGCAGTCGGCAAAGATGATCTTGCCGTCGCCCTTGATCAACTTGATGCCATCGCTGGCTTCGATCTGGGCGGCCCCCGGATAGCTGAAGTCCTCCTCGATCGAGGGCGGCGCGTCCTCCAAGGCCGCGTTGGCGGCGCCGGAGACCAGCGTCATGCCGCCGGCGACGGCGACGCCGGCGACCAATCCGGTGACGAGCAACGCCCGAAAGTTCTTCACTCATGACCTCGCTTACCTGGAACATGGCCCAACAGGAACGGTGACTGGCGTTGGCCGCCGTCGTCGCGACGCCCGCAGTCCAATGTGGGCGACGGACGCTCCGGGGAGAAGCTACGACCATCCTATCGATGCACATGAGTCTCAGAGGCCCCCCGTGAAGCCTCGGAACAAGCTGCGATCGCCGCAGAATTCCGACCTTAGAGCACGCCCGGCAATGCCGCTGCCCCGTCGATCGCCGCAACAATCGCCCTGCGCACCGGGGAAGGGAGACGCCGGGGTTGTCGCCACAGATCGACATTCGTCCACAGCGTCACCGCCGCGGTCGCCCCGGCACCGCCAGCGTGGACCCGCAGGCGTGGTGCGGCGGAGCCCGCCCGCACACCCACCTACGAGGAGGAGCCCGGCACGAGCAGGTCACCCACCGCGATCCTGCCCGTCGCCTCGGGAACCAGGTGCAGACCGAAGAGGAGCTTCTGGTCGACCTTGCGGTGCCGGGCGAGGGTGCGCAGCGGTTCCTTCCCGCGTACGCCCGTCTCCTGGTCGGTGGTGGTGACCACGCAGCGGTCGCACGGCCCGGCGGCGCGGAAGCGGGCGGCGCCGATGCGCAGCCGGCGGCCGACCCAGTCGTCCTCGGCCCACGCCGGCGCGCCCTCCACCACCAGGTTGGGGCGGAACCGCGCCATCGGCACGGGCTCCTCGCCGGCCTCGGCGAGCCACCCGTTGAGCGCGTCGAGCGAGGCGGCGGTGGCCAGCAGCAGCGGGTAGGCGTCGGCGAAGCTGACCTGCTCACCGGTGTCGTGCTCCCGGTCCCCCGACGGGATGTGCCGGGTCGGTCGGGCGAGCCAGACCAGCCGGACGGCGCGGCCCAGCAGCGTGCCGATCCAGGCGTCGGCGGCCGGTCCGGCGGCGAGCGCCGGCACCGGCAGCTTGCGGTTGCGGAAGGTCCGCACCGCGACGGGTTCACCGCCGGCCGGCTCGGGCACGGTCAGGTCGTCGTGCCCCTCGGCGCGCAGCAGCAGGCCGCCGCTGTGGGGCGTGGCGTGCAGGCCGACCAGGCGCGTGGTCTCCCGCTGGGTGATGCCGACGCCGTCCGCGTCGACGATCATCCAGCGCCGGTCGCCGGCCAGGCCCCACGGCTCGACGCCCGCGACGTCGTGGTCGAGCCGGCGACAACCCTTGACGGGGTACGTGTGGATGGCGCTCAACCGCATCCGACCACCCTGCCACGGCCCGCGCGCGACCGTCGCCCCCGCCTGCTCCCCTGCCGGCGTCGCGTGGGACGCCCGCTCAGCGTGCCCCGGCTGGTCGAGGACCTCCGGCACCTCGTGCCGACCCGGCCCGCACGACCGCGATCACCAGGCGACGCCGATGCCGTCTCCCGGGTACCAGTGGTTGGCGGGGGTCTCCCGGTAGGCGAGGAAGCGCCGGCCGGTGCGCTCGGCGTGCTCGGCGAGGACGTTGGTGGCGGTGACGTTGTCGGTGAGCAGGATCGCGCCCGGGGCCAGCCTGCCCTCGACCGCCTCGAACTCGCGCTTCTCGTGGGCCCGGCTGTGGTCGCTGTCGTGCAGGAACAGGTCGACCGGCCGGTCCAGCGCGGCGATCGAGGCGATCGAGTCGCCGATGACCAGGTCGACCACCTCGGACCAGGGCGCGGTGCGGGCGAGGTAGCCAGCCTCCGGGTTGATGTCCAGCGAGGTGACCCGGCCGGGCTGCCCGTCGGCGGCGTTGCGCAGCAGCGCGGCGGCGAGCACGCAACTGCCGAGCCCCTTGTCGACACCGGTCTCGACCACGTGCGTCGGCTTCGTGGCGCGCACGATGGCATACCAGCCGATGCGGCGGGCGTAGCGGACCTGCCGGTCGGCCAGGCCCCGGCGGGCGGCGCCGGCGGTGGCGGACTCGATGTGCCGGCGCAGCACGTCGTCCGACTCGATCTCGGCGAAGTACGCGCGGACCTGCTTGACGGGCACGTCGCAGACCACGCTGACGAACCAGGCGAGGTGGTGCCGGCTCAGCTTGGTCAGCTCGTACGTGTAGTTGTGGTGCTCCCGCGAGGTGACCAGCCAGCGGGCCGAGGTGCGCAGCACCTTGGCGTCGTGACGGGCGACGCGGGCCAGGCGCTTGGGGAAGGCCGCGACGGGGGCAAGGCGGGTGCGGGCGATGGCCCGTCGGAGCTTCGTTGCGTCCACGCAAGGGTTCTACCAGCCACAGGCGGTCAGGTGTAGTGCAGAGCACACCCGCACACAAGTTGATTGGCAGGTCCGGGCACTGATGTCGCATGACAAGGTGGACGGGTCTGCACGGACGGGGCGGCCATCAGCCGGATGAGGGTACGCGCACGTCCTCGCGGATAAGTAGCATCGCCGCCATGCCAGTTCCACAACAGTCCGTCGAGCCGGAGGCGGTCGCCGACCAGACCGAACGCCAGCCGGGCAAGCACGCGAAGCCTCGTCGCCGGTGGCGACGCGTCGCCCTCATCAGCCTGCTGGTGGTGGCGCTGCTCGGCGGCGGTGGCATGATCGCCGGTGGGCTCTACCTGCGTTCGGTGGATTCGGACATCGAGCGCGTCGACGCATTCGCGGACGTGCCCGAGGCGGGGCGCCCGCAGGCGGTGGCCAAGGGCGCGATGAACATCCTGATCCTGGGCAGCGACACCCGCGACCCGGAGAGCACGTCGGGGTCGCGCACCGACACGATCATCCTGGCCCACCTGCCGAAGGACCGGTCGAGCGCCCAGCTCATCTCGATCCCCCGGGACACCTGGGTCGCCGTGCCCCGGTCCAAGGAGGGCAACCAGGGCGGCCGGGACGCGAAGATCAACGCAGCGTACGCGTGGGGTGGCGTGCCGTTGATGGTGCAGACCGTCGAGAAGTTCACGAGCGTGCGGATCGACCACGTCATGATGGTCGACTTCGCGGGGTTCAAGGAGATCATCGACGCCCTGGGCGGCATCGACATCTACGCGGAGAAGAACTTCACCTCGATCCACCCCCCGTTCCGTACCTTCCGCCAGGGGATGCAGCGGATGGACGGCGAGACGGCACTCGACTACTCGCGCCAGCGCAAGCAGTTCCCCGACGGGGACTTCGCCCGCATCCGACACCAGCAGCAGGTCATCAAGGCCATCCTTGACCGGGCCGTGTCCGGGGGCATCGTCACGAACCCGGGAAAGCTGAACTCCTTCGTCAAGGCCACCTCCAATGCCGTGTCGGTGGACGAGAACATGTCGCTGCTGAGCATGGCGACCGACCTGCGCGGCCTGCGCGGCAACAACCTGCGCTTCATCACCAGCCCGACGAAGGGCACCGGTCGGGTGGGTAGTGAGAGCGTCGTGTTCGCGAACACCGACAAGGCCAAGTCCTTCTACGACGCGGTCCGGCGTGACGCCGTAGCAGACATCCTCAACGCCGGAAAGTAGGAGGCCGGACTGCCCGATGCGGCTCTGGTGGGCCGCCCGCCCTGGTCGTATCCTTCGTTCGCCTCGAAGCCGCCGTGTGCCGCCCCGGGGCAGTCAACGGGGAAGGACCAACCATGTCCAGGCAACAGGCGATGGGCCACCACGCCACGACACCGCAGGGCGATGAGGTGGCGGCACGAGGCATGGCAGTGGGGGTGAGCGACGAGGCGGACTCCACCGGTTCGCTGCCCGCCTCCGCGCCACCGGCAGGCGGTCAGGCGAGCGGAGCGCCCCGGCCCGGCCTCGACGTGACGGCGGTGCTGCCGTACGCCAGTTCCCGCGCGTCCACGCGCACCCGGGGCCTGCGGGCCTGGATGATGACGGCCCCCGTCGACGTGGCCGCCCTGCTGGCGCCCCTGCTGTTCAGCCACCAGTACTGGCGCGGGACGCTGGGCATGGCCGGCCTGACGGTGGCCATCTTCGCGGCGGGCGGGCTCTACCGGGCCCGTCGCCACGTGAGCATCCTCGACGAACTCCCGAGCCTCTGCGGACGATTGCTCGCGTCCGCGGCCGTGGTCACCATCGTCGCGGCGCTGCGTCACGACTCCGCCGACTACGTGGGCGGGTTCGCGCGCGGGGTGATCATCGCGGCCGGGCTGGTCCTCGTCGGTCGTGCCTTCTCGCGGGAGTTCGCCACCATCGCGCGCAAGCGTCGGTGGGTGGAGCACAACGCCATCATCATCGGCAGCGGCCCGATCGCCGTGGAACTCGCCCGGCTGTTGCGCCGCTACCCCCAGTACGGGCTGCGCTTCGTCGGCTGCGTCGACTCCACGCCCCCGCAGACGCCGGCGGCGCTCCCACTGATCGGCACCCTGGACCAGCTGGAACCGCTCGTGCGGATGGTCGAGTGCGACGTGCTCATCATCGCCGACCCGATCTGCCCGGAGCTGACCCTGATGGAGGTCCTCCGCCAGCCCCGCAGCGCGAGCTGCGACCTGTGGGCGGTGCCGCGGCTCTGGGGCTCCCGTTCGCACGGCGACCACATCGGTGCGATCCCGATCGTCAAGGTCGGCGACATCACGCTGTCCGGACCCCGCTGGGCGCTCAAGCGCGCCTCGGACATCGCCTTCGCCGCCACCGCGTTGCTCCTGCTGAGCCCCGTGCTGCTGCTCTGCGCGATCGCGACGCTCCTCGACGGCGGTCCCGGCATCTTCTTCTACCAGGAACGGATCGGTCGCCACGGCAAGCCGTTCCACATCATCAAGTTCCGCTCGATGCGTCCCGTCGACGAGCACGAGTCACAGACGAACTGGTCGATCGCGCACGACCAGCGCGTCGGACCGATCGGCCGTTTCATGCGCCGCACGTCGCTGGACGAACTGCCGCAGCTCTGGAACATCCTGCGGGGCGACATGAGCGTCGTCGGGCCCCGGCCCGAGCGGCCGTTCTTCGTCGAGAAGTTCTCGGCCGAGTACCCCAACTACGCCATGCGTCACCGGGTCGCGGTGGGGCTCACCGGGCTGGCGCAGGTCAGTGGTCTGCGCGGCGACACCCCGATCTCCGACCGGGCACGGTTCGACAACTACTACATCGAGAACTGGTCGCTGTGGCTCGACGCCAAGGTGCTGATCCGGACGGTGTCCGAAGTCTTCCGCGGCGGTGGTCGCTGAGCCGTTGAGCGAGGGCTGTCCCCTCGACGGCCCACCCGACCGGGGATTCCGCGGGCACCCTAACCCCGGCCCCACAGTCTGCTGTTTCCTGTGCGCGCTCGCCGTCCACCGCGCGCCGAGTGCTTGGAGAGTCAATTGCCGGACGTTTCGGTCGTGATCCCGACCACGGGCAGGCCCAGCATCGCGGAGGCGGTGCTGTCGGCACGCGGGCAGCAGGGGGTGTCCGTACACATCGTGGTCGTGTGCGACCTGGCCGAGATTCCCGCGTCCGTGCAGGACCTGCGGGGCCACGTGGACGAGATCGTGTGCACCGGCGGGGGCCGGCGGGGCTCGCACGCGCGCAACCTCGGAGTCGCGCACGCCGCCCCGGGCAGCCACGTGGCGTTCCTGGACGACGACGACGCCTGGCTCCCGACGAAACTGGCGGTCCAGGTACCGGTGGTCGACCGGCTGGCCGCCGAGGGCTGGCTGCCAGTCGTGTCGTCCCGGATCCTGCAACGCAAGGCCGGCGCCGCTCCCCTCCCGACCGCCGCCCCGGAAACGCTCATCAGCGACGGCATGCTTCCCGAGGACTACCTCTTCCGCCGCCGGCACCTCGGCGTCGGTCGCCAGTCGCTGCCCACCTCCACCCTGGTGACCACCCACGAACTGGCCACCCGCTGCCCGTGGGACGAGGCGCTGCCCCGGCACCAGGACTGGGACTGGCTGGTGCGGGCGGCTCGCCTGCCCCGCGCCAGGATCGTGCAGGTGCAGGAGGCCACCGCCGTCTACACCGTGGGCAGCCCCGGCTCCATCTCCGCCCGCGCCGACTGGCGCCAGTCGTGGGAGTGGGCCAAGCGGTGGGAAGGCGTGTGGTCCCCCGAGACCTTCTCCGACTTCATCGCCGCGCAGACCCTCCGCTACGCCCTCCAGTCCCGCGACGGGCAGGGCGTACGGGAGATGGTGCGCGCCATCCGCCGGAACTCGCCGCCGTCGGCCCGTAACGCGGTGCTGGCCGCGCTCGGCCTCGTGCCGCGGGCCACCCTGGAACGGGTGGCGATGCGCAAGTCCCGCGTCACCGCCGGTGCCTGCCCGACCGACGGAGAACGCTGATGCGTCTGCACTTCGTGCTGCCCCAACTGGAGCCCTTCTACGGCATGGAGCGGGCGGCCGCGCTGCTCATGCAGGGCCTCCGGGCGCAGGGCGTGGAGGTCTCCGCGACCGTGATGTCGCGGGGGATCCCGGCCGGCCTCGGCGACCTGCCGATCGACACCCTCAACCTGGGGTCCCGGATCACCCGCCTGATGGAGGCGGTGCCGCCGCTGCGCCGCCGGTTGCAGGCCCTTCCGAAGGACGTCGAGATCGTGTCCAGCGGCCTGTGGGGAAGCGTGCCGGCGGGCGCGGCGCTCGCCGGGTCCGGCAGGAGCTTCGTGGCATGGGAACACTCCCTGCTCCCGGAGCGGCTGCGCATCGACCGCAGGGTGCGGACGCTCGCCCGGGTCACCCGGGTCGGTGTGCTGCGGCCCCGGCTCGTCGTCGCCGTCTCGGGTGGCGTCGCGAGGACCGTACGGCACCTCGCACCGGAGCAGCCCGTCGTCACCATCACCAACCCGATGCCGCTCACCCCGTTCGTCGCGCCCCGGGCCGTCGTCGACCCGCGCAGGATCCAACTCCTCACCACCGCGGCCTTCCGTCCGTACAAGAACCACTCCTGCGCCCTGTCCGCCCTCGCCCTCCTGCCGGAGACCTACCACCTGACGCTGGCCGGCGACGGCGAAGAACGCGAACTGCTCCAGAACCAGGCGCGTGACCTGGGCCTGGAGGGCCGCGTGACGTTCCTGGGCCGGGTTCCCGGCGTCGGCGGGCTCCTCGCCGAGGCCGATCTGCTGGTGCACCCCTCCCGAGCCGAGACGTTCGGGTTCAGCCTGGTCGAGGCGGCCGAGGCCGGCCTGCCCGTCGCCACGCTTCCGGTGCCCGCGCTGGACGAGTTGATCCCGACGCTGGTGCCGGGGACGCTGGCGGCGGCGCCCACCCCCGAGGCGCTCGCGGAGGCGGTGCGGAGGATGACGCAGGAGGCGCGTCCCACCCACGCCGACTTCGAGAAGGCCTGGCACGCACGCTGCGCGGCCCTCGATCCCGCCGTCGTCAGCCGCCAGTGGGTGGAGGCGTTGCAGCGGTGACGCTCGCCCGGGGCACGGCCGGGCCCGTGGCGGCCCCCGAAGGTGCCCGCCCGCGATCACACCGGCGGAGGTCCTCCCTGTCCGGCCGGGGCGACGGCTTCCTGCGCAAGTCCGGGAAGTTCTTCACCGGGACCCTGCTGCGAACCATCGCGCAGGGCGCGCTCTTCGTTCTCCTCGCGCGGGAGATGCCGATCGACACCTACGGGTTGTTCGTCGGCATCACCGCGCTCATCGCCGTGGTGTCGCCGTTCGCGTCGGCCGGGGCGCCGAGCCTGATCTTCCAGAGCTACGCCGACTCGCCGTCCGACTGGCCCCGCCATCTCGCCCGGGGCCTGCTGCTCACCCTCGTCTTCGGCGCAGGCGCGACCGTCCTGGTGACCGCCGCGGGGGTGGCCATCTGGGGCGCCCAGGTGAGCGTGGTCGCGGTCGCCTGCCTCGCCTTCGCCGACCTGGTGGCGTGGCGCCTGGTCGAGGTCGTGGCCGCCTCGGTGCAGGCCCGGGGCCAGGTCTTCCTCGCCTCGGTCATCCCCGCGCTCCTGCACGTGTGTCGGTTGGCCGGGGCGCTGGCCCTGGGCATCGCGGCTGCGGAACCGATGACGCTGTACGGCTGGGCGACCCTGTCGGCCGTCATCTCCGCCGTCATCAGCGTGCTCGTGATCGGGTTCGGGCTGCGCGGCGCGGGCGGGTTCGGCTTCGACATCCGCGGCGCGCTGGGGCAGGCCCGGACCGGGATGCTGTTCGCCGTGGGGCTGTCGGCCCAGACCGTCTACAACGACCTCGACAAGGTCATGCTGTCGCGACTGAGTACCCCCGAGAGCGCCGCCATCTACGCGGCGGCGTACCGGGTGGTCGACTTCGCGTACACCCCCGGCCGTTCCATGGCGGCGGTCGCGTACCCCAAGTTCTTCGAGGCCGGCCGGGACGGGACCCGGGCCGCCTTCGCCCTCACCCGGCGGCTGCTGCCGCGCTACCTGATGTTCAGCGCGCCGGCCAGCCTGGCGCTCGTCGCGTTCGCGTGGACGATGCCGTACGTCTTCGGGGCCGAGTTCGCGGCGGCCGAGACGGCGCTGCAGGGGCTGAGTGCGCTGCTCGTGCTGAAGGCGCTGCACTACCTCGCGGCCGACACCCTCTCTGGCAGCCGGATGCAGGGCCGCCGTACGGTGTGTCAGATCGCGGTCGGGGTCGTCAACGCGTTGCTGAACGTCTGGCTCATCCCCGCCTACGGTTGGCAGGGAGCCGTCGTCTCCAGCCTGGTCTGCGACGCGCTCCTCTGCGTACTGCTGTGGGGCTGCCTCGCCGTCGCCCTCCGCCGGCAGCCGCCGGGTGACGCCGTGCCGGCCGCCGGTCCGACGTCGTCGAGAGAAAGGGCCTGAGTTGGTCGGCCTCTTCGGTTTCCTGCTGACGGTGAGTGGTCTCACGGTGGCCGTCTGGCTGGTCCGTGCCCGGCGGCAGGTCACCGCGTCCTTCGGCGGCGGCGCACCGGCGGTCGCCCTCATCGGGTTCGCGGTGCTCACCAACGCCGCGCCCGTGCTCGCCGGCGACCGCAGTTCCGCGCTCATCGGGCTGCTGGTGCTGTGCCTGCTGGTCTGGCTGGTGGTGTCCGGCCGCCGCAGCCTGCGCGGCTCCACCGACATCTGGCGCCGGATCAGCCTACTGATGGCCGGTGCGCTGCTCGCCTGGTGTTTCGCCGTGGACAGCCTCAGTGGTGCCGGGCTCTACGGCTCGAGACTCGCGGCGTACGGGGCGTCCGCGCTGCTGCTGCTCGCCGTGGCCCTGCTGTCCCGGGACACCGCCCTCACCAGCCGGGCGATGGCCTGGACGGGGCTGGCCGTCCTGTCGGTGATGACGATCCCGACCCTCTTCTCCGGGCAGTCGTGGCGGGCGTGCACCGCCGGGAAGCTGGAGAAGTGCTCGATGGCGGGGGCACTGTTCAAGAGCTTCTACGACTCCGAGAACTACATCGCCATGCTCGCGTCGTTCACGCTGGTCGCCAGCCTCTGCGCGATGCGGAGGCTGGAACTGCTGGCATCGGCGTCCTTCTGCCTGCTGATCATCGTCGCCACGGGCTCGCGAACCAGCTACCTGGCCCTCGCCGCCGCCGGCCTCTGGCTGCTGGGCAGCCTCGTCCTCGAACGGTGGCGGCAGTTCCTCCGGATCAACTTCCCTCTCTGCGTGGCCCTGGTGGTGGCCGCCCTCGGGCTGGCCACCTACCTGACATGGACGGCGTCGAAGACCACCCTGAGCAATCGCGGCAACATCTGGATGGCCGCCCGCGAGTACATCGCCGGCACGGAGGCGACCGGCGTCGGGGTCTCCAAGTGGTACTACCTGCG
Organism: Micromonospora sp. NPDC049060; assembly: GCF_040649055.1. Lineage (NCBI taxonomy): Bacteria > Bacillati > Actinomycetota > Actinomycetes > Micromonosporales > Micromonosporaceae > Micromonospora > Micromonospora sp. NPDC049060. Next base: position 18,279 of record NZ_JBEZEV010000024.1, on the reverse strand, counting down.
CGACGTCGGCGAGGCGCCCACCCACTTCTTCCACTCGGGGTACGTCCTGGTCATCTTCGCCGGTGGCCTGGTCGCGCTGACGCTGTGGGGCCTGTGGGCGACGACCCTGCTGCACGGGAGCGTCACCGACGGTCGGGCCTTCTCCGCGAAGGCGCCCGTCGTGCTGCTCGTCATCTACTCGTTCACCGAGGTCACCTGGAACCCGCTCTCGGTCGACGGGCTGTCGTGGATCTTCATCGCGCTCATGCTGACCTCCTCGGCGTCCGCCACGGCGGACCCGGTGCCGGCCGCCGGGCCGGTGGACGCCGCCGACCGGCCGGACGGACGGTGGGCGGCGTTGCGGAAGCTGACGCCGTGGCACGCGCAGGGCCGGACCGGGGCGCTGACCGATCGGTGAGCCTGCGGGCCCGCCGAACCGCGGCGCGCAGCGGCGGCCAGGCGCTGGCCAGCCGGCCCGGGTGGATCACGAGCCGCCGCCGGGAGTAGGGCCGGCGGCGATCGTCAGGTTGTGGAAGGCCAGCAGCCCGGCGCCCGTCGCGTTGACGATCCACGGCCCCGCCCCGGCGTGGCCCAGGTAGCTCACCCCCGAGACGCCGTCGGCCGGGCCGGACAGGGTCAGCACCAGCCGGCCGCCGTCGCGGTACGCGACGCCGGTGACGGTGACCGTGCCGCCATGGATGCGGAAGTCCGCCTGCACACCGGGCTGGACCGTGAGCGGGTCGTCGTCGCGCAGTTGGACGACCACCTCGGTGCGTCGGGCGTCGGCGAAGGCCGCCGACCGTGGGTCGGGGGAGGCCACCCCGTCCCCCGGACCGCCGTACAGGTCGTGGGCCAGCACGCGGAAGACACGGTCGCCCAGCTCGCGGTAGCCCTGCTCCCACGCGAAGTGGCAGCCCTCGTGGCCGGACAGGCCGTTGGTGGACAGCACCGTCACGCCGAGGGTGTCGCGCATCCGCCGCTGGGCCTCCCGCAGTTGGCCGGTACCACTGTCACCGCAGGGCGAGGTGCGCACCTGGAAGACGTAGTACCGGCTTCCGCCGGGAATGTCGGTGCCGATCTCCCGCCGCCAGTCGCCGAGCAGGGCGGTGAACCCGGCCACGTGCCGCGCGGCGTCGTTGTCGTCCGACTCGCCCTGGTACCAGAGCACGGCCCTGACCCGCCCGGCCACCCCGGCGGCCACCAGACGCTGCCGCAGGCGACCGTAGTTGGTGGCGAGGTCGCCCGGGCTGGCGTCGTTGCGCTGGAAGAACGAGACGGGCCTGCCGTTCTCGGCGCCGTTGAGGACGGCCACCGGCACCTGGTAGGTGTCCGAAAGCCGGTGGGCCATCCGGATCCCCCACTGGCCGACCGAGCCGGGCTGCCGGATCGCCTCGCTGACCGCGTAGTTCCATCCCCGGTCGGACGCCGAGAGCGTACGGTCCACGGTGGACGAGCCGTAGCTGCGGACGAAGGGTGACTCCTCCCCCGCGGCCGATCCCCGGTACTTCGCCGAGACGGCGTTGGACTGGCCCTGGATGACGTAGACGTCACCCGCGACCACCCCGTCCCAGAGGCCGACCCGGCGGCTCAGGCCGTCGCCCAGCACGTGCAGCTCGAAGCGGTACTCCCGCAGCGCCGCCAGGATGCGCCGGCGGAAGGTGAAGTCACCGGTACCGGTCACCGGCAGGGTCTCCTCCCATCCCTCGGCCCCGCTGGTGATCTTGAGGCGTACGGCCCTGACGCGGGCGTCGCGCACCTTGCCGGTGACGGGCACCACGGCCCCGTTCTCGGCGTCCCTCGGGTACAACTGCCGGTCGCGGGGGTGTTGGGCGAGGGTGAGCACCGACGGCCTCGCGTACACCGTCAACCGGCGCTCGGTGAAGGCGCCCGCGTTGTCGGCCAGCGTCCAGTCGGGGTGGCCGTCAGGGGCGGTACCTATGCCGAGCGACAGCGTGTTCTTCTTCGAGGTGAACCCGTTGACCGCGAGCACCGTCTGCGGTGCGACGGTGGAGGGGCGGGTGGGGGCGACCAGGTGGACCTGGAACGAGCCGTACCCGAGGGCACCCCGCAGGTCGTCGTCGGCGTCGAAACGGGCGGCGGAGGCGCCGGGTACCTGACCGGACGCCCCGGCGTTGTACGAGTTGGGCCACATCTCCAGGTAACCGGGAAGCCCCGTGCCGGTCGTCAGGCCCGCCACGTTGGACGCGATCTCCAGGTCACTGACCCGCTGTCGCACGATCTGGCCGCCCCGGGTCGGCAGACCGAGGCGGCGGGCGTCGGTGGTGAACGGCGCCATGGCGGTCCACACCCACTGCCGGCCGGCCGGGCCGGTCAGTTCCAGGCAGTAGCCGACCCGGTCGAAGCCGCGAGCCACCTCGGCGGTGCGGTCGAACGCGTACGCCGGGTTCCGGTTGGTCCAGTCGACGCGGTCGGGCAGGTCCACCGCCGCGACCGGCGTGAAGTCGGCCATGCCGGTGACGTTCGCCGCGCACGTCGTGCCGTCGACCGGGGCAGCCGTCGGTCGCGTCCCGTCGCCGCCGGGCGTCGACCACGCCGCCTGTGGCTTTCCCGCTGGCGACGAGGGCCAGGCGAGCACCGCCAGCGAGAAGACGAGCAGCCCGACCGTCCCCACGGCGATCCAGACCTTCCGGGGCACGGACCGGAAGCGCTGGAAGGGGGAGAGAGCATCGGGCACCCTCGGACCTCCACTGGTCGGACGGTTCGTCGCGGCAAGGCTATGCGATGCGCGGCGACGGATCGTGCGCGCCCGGGACCTGCGACCACGCCACGCTCCCGGCGTCGCCCCTTGCCCCCCCGTCGGGAGGCGGGCGGTCGGCTCGGGGCGGGACATGACCCGTCGTCATTGTCTGCGATGATGCCCGCCATGGCCGCTACCACCACGACGCCCGCGGTGGGCACCCGGTCCGTCGGGATCGACACCCTCCGGATCATCGGAATCGCGGCCGTCGTCGTCGGCCACGTCTGGATCGACGACACCACCAGGGCGGTCATCTACACCTGGCACGTCCCGTTGTTCTTCGTTCTCACCGGCTACTTCTGGACGCCCGGCCGACCTGTCGGCGGCGAGTTGCGGAAGCGGTGGCAGACCCTCGGCGTGCCGTACCTGGCCTGGCTGGTGATCCTGCTCGCGATGCTCGCGGCCGCGGCGGCGGTGAAGGGCGGCGTGGGATCGGACACCTTCAGCGGAGCGCTGTACGGGGGCACGGCCGCCGTCCGGCCGTTCTCGGCGTTCTGGTTCGTCTCGGTGCTGTTCCTGATCGCGGTCGCGTACCGCTGGCTGGAGCGGTTCGGGACGGCCGTCACCTGGGGGGTGGCCCTGGCGGGACTGGTGGCCACCCACCTCGCTCCGGACGTGGTCACGGCCGGGCCGCTCGGCGTGTTCCTCGTCCCGGCCTGCCTGCTGTTCGTGCTCTGCGGTCGTCACCTGCGTGAGCTGCGGTCGCGGTTGTCCGCCGGCATGGGTGCCGGCATGGTGTCGGCCGGCACGGGCCTGGTGCTCGTCGGTGCGAGTGGCTCGCTGGACATCAAGGCCGGCGACTTCGGCAACCCGGTGTTCGGTGTGCTGACCGCGATCCTGCTCAGCTGCGGATTCATCCTGCTGGCCGAGGCTCTCGACGGGCGCGTCGGCGCGCCCGCGGCGCACGTCGTCGGCCGGCTCGCCGCCTGCGGCATCGCCGTCGTGCTGAGCCACGCGGCGGTGCTCTGGGTCCTGCGCACCGGCCCGGACGGCGGGTGGCCCGACCTGGCGGCCACCCTCGTGCTGCCCTGGGCCTTCGCGCTGGTCGTGCTGGGCACGCGCCTCGGCCCTTACCTCACCGGCGCGGGCGGACGCCGGCCGTAGGCGCCGGACGGGCGTGGCCGTCGGGATACGCGCGAGGCCCGCCCTACGCCCGGTTCCCCCGCCGGCTGAACAACATCGCGGTCAGCGCGACGAGCCCGATCAGGAGCACGACACCGGAGGCGACGAGCAGCGGCACCGCCCAGCCCGGCCGGGCCGACGAGCCGCCCTCGCCGCCACCGCTGTCGACGGCCGCCTGACGGTACGCGTGGGCCAGCAGGTTGGCCGGGGACTGCTCCAGCACGCCGGAGAAGCGGGAGATCGCGACCGGCTCGTCGCCGGCGAAGTACGCGTCCAGGCCGGAGCGGTAGAGCTTGTCGGGCTCACCGAGGCTGTTCTGCACCCCCGCCGCGCCGAGCAGGCCGGTCATCGTGGACACCGGCGCGACCAGCCGGTTGGCCTTGTCGGGCCGGAGAAGGTCGTTGTCGAGCAACCCGACGACGCGGCCCTGCGGGTCGATCGCGATCCCGCCTCGGGAGTAGAGGCCGACGTCCTCGCTGATGCGGTACGCGCCGACCGTGGACTGGGTGTCCACCCCGGTCACCCGCACGGGCTTGGACAGCACCGTGTATGTGGCGGACCGGAAGCTGGCGTCGGTGGTGCCGTAGCCCAGGATCAGCAGCGGGGTCTCCGGGCTGACGGCGGCGGAGGGGTTCAGCTCGGCGGCGGGAAGGTTCTGCTGGGCGAGCTTGACCAGCGCGAGGTTGCCCTCTTCCAGCGTGAGTGCCCGGACGATGGTGCCGGGGATCGCCGGGCTGTCCGTGACGTCGCCCTTGGCCGCGTTCAGCTGTCCGAAGAGCTTGACCTCGGGTGCCGTCGTGGCCTCCGCGCCGGTGAAGCGGGTCGTCCTCATCCTGGCCCGGGTGTAGGCGGAGACGTCCTTCGCGTCGAGCTTCTTCTCGCTGACGAGGACGTTGGCCAGGGCGGAGAGGGCGCCGGCGAGCACGATGTCCTCGGTCGGCTGCACGCACTGACCATTGGTGAGGACGTGTCCGTCGTGGTTGACCACGAACCCGCTGCATCGCCGGCTGAACGTGACGGGCGCCTCCCGCAGCGGGGCGTCGCCCTGCTTGTTCCGCACGTAGCCGGTGAAGATGACCTCCACGAAGACCATGGACGGGGCCGCTGTCGCCAACGCCCGTTCCTCCGGGCTGTAGAGGGCTGCCTGCGCCCAGGGCTTGAGGCCCGGGTTGACCGGGGGGGCGGTCGGGAAGGCGGTGGAGGTGGGTGCGGGCGCAGCCGCCGGCTCGCCCGAGCCGCCCGTCGTGACCGCCCAGGCGCCGACCCCGCCGCCCAGGGCCGCCACCAGCAGCAGCGCGGCGACGGCGACCCAACGCCCGGTGCGGCGCGGGGGCGGGGTGGAGGACTGGATCCGGCGGGCCGGCGCGGCGAACGGGTCGTCCGGCGGCGGCTCGGCGGGCGGGCGGGGCTGCACGACCGGCATCTGAACCGTCTCGCCGGCCACCGGCGCCGGGACGCCCTGGGACCCGGCGGGCGAGGCCGGAGCGGCCGAGACGGGGTACGGGGCCGCCGACGCCGGCTGGGCGGAGACCGGACTGGTGTGCATCGCCCACGGCACATGCGGCAGCCCGGAGACCGGGTGCGGGACCCCGGAGACCGACTGCGGGATTCCGGAGACCTGCTGGGGAGGGGCCGAGACGGGGGGCACGGCGGCCGGCGCGGGCTCGTACTCGACGCCGAGCGCCCGGAAGAGCTTTTCGGCCCCCGGGCCCACCTCGGAGGAGTACGCCACCCAGGGCGAGGCGGCCGAGAAGTCCGCGTACGTGTAGGGCAGCGCGTTCGGCGCCTGCGCCTGCGCGAGGGAGTTGACGATCCCCGCGAACGCCTCCCGCCACCCGGGGGCTGCGGCCACTGCGGCGTCCAGGACCGCCACGGTGACCAGGCGGCCCTGTCCGTCGATGGCAGCCCAGGCCTTTCCGACCGGAGATCCGCCCAACATGTGGGTGAACCTGTAGGGGCCTTCCGGCTGCATGCGCACTCCTCCGCTCAACGCCGTGGGGATAGTACCGAGGCAGGGCCAGCTCTCCCCCTGCCGGTCGCTGGCCCGACACTCAGCGGGACGGGCAGTTCCTCGGGGGAACTCCGCGACGGACGGTTGCTTTGTGAAAGTTTTCATGCATAGAGTCGCGGCATGAATGAGGGAACTGTCGTGGCACCCACCGAGCGGGTGCTGGACCTGTTCCAGGGGGTCCGGCTCACCCCCACCCAGCGCCGCATCGCGCACTGCCTCGTGCAGCACGCGCCGGCCGCCGCGTACCTGTCGGCGGCCGAGGTCGCCGAGCTCGCGGGGGTCAGCCAGCCGTCGGTCACCCGGTTCGCGGTCGCGCTCGGCCACGACGGCTACCCAGCACTACGCCGCCGGCTGCGCGAGCTGTCCGCCGGCACCCCGGGCGACGCGACCGACGCCGGCAACGAGCTCCAGCAGGCGGTACGCGCCGAGATCGGCAACCTCGACCGCCTCGCCGGGCAGCTCGCCGACCGGGACCGGATCGCCGAGACCGGGAGGCTGCTGGCCGCCAGCCGCCCCCTGCCGGTGCTGGGCCTGCGCGCCGCCGCCCCGCTGGCCGCCTACTTCGCCTACTTCGCCGCGAAGGTGCACCCCGACGTGCGGGTGCTCGACGACGGCGGCAGCCTGCTCACCGACCGCCTCGAACAGGCCGCCGAGGCCGGGGCGGGCGCCCTGCTCGCCTTCGTGCTCCCCCGCTATCCCCGGGAGACCCTGGACGCGCTGCGCGAGGCGCGGGCCGCCGGCCTCACCGTGGTGGCCATCACCGACTCGCCGGTCAGCCCGGCCACCGAGCACGCCGACGTGGTGCTGCCCGCCGCGGTCGGCGCGCAGCTCGTCTTCGACCTGCACACCGCGCCGATGACCCTGGCCATGGTGCTGCTCCAGGCCATCTGCGACGCCACCCCGACCGACACCCAGCGCCGGCTGGAGGCCTTCGAAGCCTCCGCCGCCCGCCGCCAGTTGTTCCTCGGATGACCCGGAGGAGAGCCGAGATGACCCAGCCCGTACGCGCCGCACGCGGCACCGAACGCACCGCCCGTGGGTGGCCCCAGGAGGCCGCGCTGCGGATGCTGATGAACAACCTCGACCCGCAGGTGGCCGAGCGCCCCGACGACCTGGTGGTCTACGGCGGCACCGGGAAGGCGGCGCGGGACTGGCCGTCGTACCACGCGCTGGTGCGCACCCTGACCGACCTGCGCGACGACGAGACCATGCTGGTGCAGTCGGGCCGGCCGGTGGGCGTCATGCGTACGCACGAGTGGGCGCCCCGGGTGCTGCTGGCCAACTCGAACCTGGTGGGCGACTGGGCCACCTGGCCGGAGTTCCGCCGCCTCGAACAGCTCGGCCTCACCATGTACGGGCAGATGACCGCCGGGTCGTGGATCTACATCGGCACCCAGGGCATCCTCCAGGGCACCTACGAGACGTTCGCCGCCGTCGCCGCGAAGAAGTTCGGGGAAACCCTGGCGGGCACGTTGACGTTGACCGCCGGCTGCGGCGGGATGGGCGGGGCGCAGCCCCTCGCGGTCACCATGAACGGCGGCGTCTGCCTGATCGTCGACGTGGACCGGACCCGCCTGGACCGGCGGGTGCACGACCGCTACCTCGACGAGGTCGCCGATTCCCTGGACGACGCCGTCGCGCGGGTGCTCGCCGCGAAGCGGGACCGGCGGGCGCTGAGCGTCGGCGTGGTCGGCAACGCGGCCACGGTCTTCCCGGAGCTGCTGCGCCGGGGCGTCGACATCGACGTCGTGACCGACCAGACCAGCGCGCACGACCCGCTGTCGTACGTGCCGGAGGGGGTGGAGCTGGCCGACGCGCCGGACCTCGCGAAGGCGAAGCCGGCCGAGTTCACCGATCGGGCGCGGGCGTCGATGGCGAAGCACGTCGAGGCGATGGTCGGGTTCCTCGACGCCGGCGCGGAGGTCTTCGACTACGGCAACTCGATCCGGGGCGAGGCGAAGCTCGGCGGGTTCGAGCGGGCCTTCGACTTCCCCGGCTTCGTGCCCGCGTACATCCGGCCGCTGTTCTGCGAGGGCAAGGGCCCGTTCCGGTGGGCGGCGCTCTCCGGCGACCCGGCCGACATCGCGGCCACCGACCGGGCGATCCTGGAGCTGTTCCCGGAGAACGAGTCCCTGGCCCGGTGGATCCGGATGGCCGGCGAGCGGGTCGCCTTCCAGGGCCTGCCGGCGCGGATCTGCTGGCTCGGCTACGGCGAGCGCGACAAGGCCGGCGTGCGGTTCAACGAGATGGTCGCCTCCGGCGAACTCTCCGCGCCCGTGGTGATCGGCCGGGACCACCTGGACTGCGGCAGCGTGGCGAGCCCGTACCGGGAGACCGAGGCGATGGCCGACGGCTCCGACGCCGTGGCCGACTGGCCGCTGCTCAACGCGCTTGTCAACACCGCCAGCGGGGCGTCCTGGGTGTCGATCCACCACGGCGGCGGGGTCGGCATCGGCCGGTCCATCCACGCCGGGCAGGTCTGCGTCGCCGACGGCACGGCGCTGGCCGGGCAGAAGATCGAGCGGGTGCTGACCAACGACCCGGCGATGGGCGTCATCCGGCACGTCGACGCCGGCTACGACGCCGCCCGCGAGGTCGCGCAGGCCACCGGCGTGCGGGTGCCGATGGCGGAGGGTGACAACCCGTGAGCGCGAGGAGTGCAGCGCAGCGGAGCCCCGCAGTCGCGAACAACGGAGGTACCGCATGAGCGGCCTCGCCGGCCGGTTCCGGGCGCTGTGGGACGAGATCGCGCCGGTCGGGCGCGACGAGGGCAGCGGCGGCTACCTGCGGTACGCGCTGACCGAGCCGGAGCTGCGGCTGCGGGATTGGTTCCGCGAGCAGGCCGACCGCCGGGGCATGCCGGTCACCGACGACGGCAACGGCAACCTGTTCGCCCGGTGGGGTGACCCGGAGGCCGGCGACGCGGTGCTGACGGGCAGCCACTTCGACTCGGTGCCGCACGGCGGGGCCTACGACGGGCCGCTCGGCATCGTCAGCGCGTTCCTCGCCGTCGACGAGCTGCGCACGGCCGGCGTCGCGCCGACCCGACCCGTGGTGGTCGGCGCGTTCGTCGAGGAGGAGGGCGCGCGCTTCGGCGTACCGTGCCTGGGATCGCGCCTGCTCGCCGGGGAGATCGCGGTGGAGCGCGCGGCCGGGTTGCGCGACGCCGGCGGGGTGAGCTTCGCCGAGGCGCTGGGCGCCCGGCCGGCGGGCGCCCGGCCCGAGCTGCTCGGCGGCTTCGCCGCCTTCGTCGAGCTGCACGTCGAGCAGGGCCGCGCGATGGTGGACGCCGGCGCGCCGGTCGGGGTGGCGAGCGCGATCTGGCCGCACGGCCGCTGGCGCTTCGAGTTCACCGGCGAGGGCAACCACGCCGGTACGACCCGGATGGCCGACCGCCGCGACCCCATGCTGACGTACGCCTTCACGGTGCTGGCGGCCAACAAGGAGGCGCGGCTGCGCGGCGCCCACGCCACCGTCGGCCGGGTGGCGGTGGAGCCGAACGCCACCAACGCGATCCCGTCGAAGGTGACCGGCTGGCTGGACGCCCGGGCCGCCGAGCCGGAGACGCTGACGGGGCTGGTCGACGCGGTCCGCGCCAAGGCCGCCGAGCGGGCCCGCCGTGACGGTACGGAGCTGGCGCTGACGGAGGAGTCGGCCACCCCGCTGGTCTCCTTCGACGGTGGCCTGGCCGACCGGCTCGCGACCCTGCTCGACGCGCCGGTGCTGCCGACCGGGGCCGGGCACGACGCCGGGGTGCTCGCCGCGCACCTGCCCACGGCGATGCTCTTCGTGCGCAACCCGACGGGGGTGTCGCACTCGCCGGCGGAGTCGGCCAGCGACGCCGACTGCGCGGCCGGGGTCACCGCCCTGGCCCGGGTGCTGGAGGAGCTGGCGTGCGGCTGACCGCGGCCCGGGAAGTCCGTCGGCGGCCTGTCGAGCTGATGTCGCAGACGATTCGCCTCCGCGGTGATCGACTGATGTCGCAGACGATTCAGCTCGACAGGGGGCACACGACATGACCGGGACCCGCTGGCTGGCCGAGTACGCCTGGCTGCCCGACCGCGCCGAGCCGACCCCCGACGTGCTGATCGCGACGGCGGACGGGCGGATCACCGACGTGACGCCGCTGACGGCCGGGAGCGGCCCGCCGGCCGGCGTCGAGGTGCTCGGTGACGCGATCCGGCTGCCCGGGCTGACCCTGCCCGGGCTCGCCAACGCGCACTCGCACGCGTTCCATCGGGCGCTGCGCGGGCGCACCCACGGCGGGCGCGGCGACTTCTGGACCTGGCGCGACCGGATGTACGCGGTGGCCGCCAGGCTGGACCCGGACTCGTACCTGGCCCTGGCCCGGGCGGTCTACGCCGAGATGGCGCTGGCCGGCATCACCTGCGTCGGCGAGTTCCACTACGTGCACCACGCCCCGGACGGCACCCCGTACGCCGACCCGAACGTGATGGGTGCGGCGCTGGTCGAGGCCGCCGCGCACGCCGGGATCCGGATCACCCTGCTGGACACCTGCTACCTCACCGCCACGGTCGACGGGGAGCCGCTCGCCGGGCCGCAGCGGCGCTTCGGCGACGGCGACGCGCTGCGCTGGGCGGAGCGGGTCGACGCGTTCCGGCCCACCGACGACCACGTCCGGGTGGGTGCGGCGATCCACTCGGTGCGGGCGGTGCCGGCCGGGCAGCTCGCCACCGTGGCCGGGTGGGCGGACCGGCGTGGGGCGCCCCTGCACGTGCACCTCTCCGAGCAGCCGGCGGAGAACGACGCCTGCCGGGCCACGCACGGCTGCACCCCGGCCCGGCTGCTCGCCGACCGGGGGGCGCTCGGCCCGAACACCACGGCCGTGCACGCCACCCACCTGACCGGCGGCGACCTCACGCTGCTCGGGGACGCCGGCACGGGCGTCTGCCTCTGCCCGACCACCGAGCGGGACCTGGCCGACGGGATCGGCCCGGCCCGGCGGATGGCCGACGTCGGCCTGCCGCTCAGCCTGGGCAGCGACAGCCACGCCGTGATCGACCTCTTCGAGGAGGCCCGCGCGGTGGAGCTGGACGAGCGGCTGCGCACCCGCCGGCGCGGCCACTTCTCCCCCGCCGAGCTGCGCGACGCGGCCACCGTGGGCGGTCACGCCGCGCTGGGCTGGCGCGACGCCGGGCGGATCGCCGTGGGGGCACGCGCCGACCTGGTGACCGTACGGCTGGACAGCCCGCGCACGGCCGGCGTACCGCCGGTGGGGGTGTGGTTCGCGGCCGGCGCGGCCGACGTCACGCACGTCGTGGTGGACGGCCGGCCGGTGGTGCGCGACGGCCGGCACCTCACGGTCGACGTGCCGACCGAACTGACCGCGGCGATCGAGGAGGTGACCTCTTGAGCAGTCTGCTGGTCGACGACATCGGCGAGCTGGTGACCAACGACGTCGGAGGCGAGGGCGGACCGTTGGGCATCCGGCGCGACGTCGCCCTGCTGGTCGACGACGGGCGGGTGGCCTGGATCGGGCCGTCCCGCGACGCGCCGGCCGCCGACCGACGCCTGGACGCGCAGGGCGCCGCCGTGCTGCCCGGCTTCGTGGACAGCCACGCCCACCTGGTCTTCGCCGGGGACCGGGCCGCCGAGTTCGCCGCCCGGATGGCCGGGCAGCCGTACACCGGCGGCGGCATCCGGACCACGGTCGGCGCCACCCGGGCGGCCAGCGACGACGAGCTGCGGGCCACCGTGCGGCGGCTGCACGGCGAGGCGCTGCGGCAGGGCACCACCACCATGGAGATCAAGAGCGGGTACGGCCTCACCGTCGCCGACGAGGCCCGCTCGCTGCGGATCGCCGCCGAGGTCAGCGAGGAGACCACCTTCCTCGGCGCCCACGTGGTCCCCGCCGAGTACGCCGACCGCCCCGACGACTACGTGAGCCTGGTGTGCGGGCCGATGCTGGCCGCCGCCGCGCCGCACGCGCGCTGGATCGACGTCTTCTGCGAGCGGGGCGCGTTCGACGTGGACCACGCCCGCGCGATCCTCGCCTGCGGGCAGGCCGTCGGGCTGGGCGTGCGGGTGCACGCCAACCAGCTCGGCCCCGGGCCGGGCGTCCAGCTCGGCGTGGAGCTGGGCGCCGCCAGCGTCGACCACTGCACCCACCTGACCGACGCCGACGTCGACGCGCTGGCGTCCAGCCGGTACGACTGCATGTGCGCCGACAGCCTGCACACCACCACGGTCGCCACCCTGCTGCCCGGCGCCGAGTTCTCCACCCGGTCGCCCTATCCGGACGCCCGCCGGCTGCTCGACGCCGGCGTCACCGTGGCGCTGGCGACGGACTGCAACCCCGGTTCGTCGTACACGTCGTCGATGCCGTTCTGCGTGGCGCTCGCCGTACGCGAGATGCGGATGACCCCGGCGGAGGCCGTCTGGGCCGCGACCGCCGGCGGCGCGCGGGCGCTGCGCCGCAACGACATCGGGCAGCTCGGCGTGGGGGCGCGGGCCGACCTGATCGTCCTCGACGCCCCGTCCCACCTGCACCTGGCCTACCGGCCGGGGGTGCCACTGATCCGCCAGGTTCTGCGCAACGGAGTGCCGCAATGACCGTGACCATCCTGCCCACCGGGATCTCCCCCGCCGACGTGCTCGCCGTGGCGCGCGGTTCCGCCAAGGTCGTCCTCGACCCGGCCACCGTGGACGCCATGACCACCAGCCGGTCCATCGTCGACGGCATCGAGGCCGCCGGCCGCCCGGTCTACGGCGTCTCCACCGGGTTCGGCGCGCTGGCGAACACCTTCGTCGCGCCCGAACGGCGGGCCGAGCTCCAGCACGCGCTGATCCGCTCGCACGCCGCCGGGGTGGGCGCGCCGATGCCACGCGAGGTGGTCCGGGCCATGATGCTGCTGCGGGTCCGCTCGCTGGCGCTCGGCCGCTCCGGGGTCCGGCCCCTGCTCGCCGAGGCGCTTGTCGACCTGCTCAACCACGACGTGACGCCGTGGGTGCCGGAGCACGGCTCGCTGGGCGCCTCCGGCGACCTGGCCCCGCTGGCGCACTGCGCGCTGGTGCTGCTCGGCGAGGGCTGGGTGCTCGGCCCGGCCGGCGAGCGGCTGCCCGCCGCCGACGCGCTGCGCCGCGCCGGGCTGTCGCCGGTCGGGCTGGCCGCCAAGGAGGGGCTGGCGCTGATCAACGGCACCGACGGCATGCTCGGCATGCTGCTGCTGGCGATCCACGACGCCGCGCACCTGTTCACGATGGCCGACGTCACCGCCGCCCTCGCCATCGAGGCGATGCTCGGCTCGGAGCGGCCGTTCCTGCCGGAACTGCACGCCATCCGGCCGCACCCCGGACAGTCGGCCTCGGCGGCGAACATCCACCGGCTGCTCCAGGACTCCCGGGTGATGGACTCGCACCGCGACGACCTCGCGCACGCGGTGCAGGACGCGTACTCGATGCGGTGCGCGCCGCAGGTCGCCGGGGCGGCCCGGGACACCCTGGACTTCGTCCGTACGGTGGCCGGCCGGGAGCTGGTCTCGGTGGTGGACAACCCGGTCGTGCTGCCCGACGGCCGCGTCGAGTCGACCGGCAACTTCCACGGGGCGCCGCTCGGCTTCGCCGCGGACTTCCTGGCCATCGCCGCCGCCGAGGTGGGCGCGATCGCCGAGCGCCGGGTGGACCGGCTGCTCGACGTCACCCGGTCCCGGGAGCTGCCGGCGTTCCTCTCCCCCGACGCCGGGGTCAACTCCGGGCTGATGATCGCCCAGTACACGGCGGCCGGGATCGTCGCGGAGAACCGGCGGCTCGCCGCGCCGGCGTCGGTCGACTCGCTGCCCACCAGCGGCATGCAGGAGGACCACGTCTCGATGGGCTGGGCGGCGGCCAAGAAGCTGCGCACCGTGCTGGACAACCTGACCAGCCTGCTCGCCGTCGAGCTGCTCGCCGGGGTACGCGGGCTCCAGCTGCGCGCCCCGCTCACCCCGTCGCCGGCCGGCCGGGCGGCCGTCGCGGCGCTCGGCGGGATCGCCGGGGAACCCGGGCCGGACGTCTTCCTGGCCCCGCTGATGGAGGCCGCCCGGGCCGTGCTGGCCGGGCCCGAGCTGCGCGCCGCCATCGAGCGCGAGATCGGCCCCCTCGACTGACGGCCGCCCCGGGCCGCCGTCACGCCCACGGTGGCCCGGGCGCCCGCGGGTGTCAGCCCGCCAGCACCGCCACCCCGATCAGCACGGGCACGGCGGTCACCGTCGACAGCAGGATCGAGTCGCGCGCCAGGACCGTGCCCCGGCCGTAGCGGATCGCGTAGACGAAGACGTTCTGCGCCGTCGGCAGTGCGGCGGTGACCGTGCAGGCCAGCACGAGGCCGGGCGGCAGCCCCATCGCGAAGCGGGCGACGAGGTAGGCGACGGCCGGCTGGACCACCGTCTTGAGGACGACCGCGAGCCGGACGTCGCGTCCGGTGTCGCCGGAGCCGGGCCGCGGCGCGCCGTGCAGGGAGAGGCCGTACGCGATAAGCGTGGCGGGCACCGCCATCGCGGCGACGAGTTCGATCGGCCGCAGGACCGGCTCCGGCGGCAGCCAGCCGGTCAGGCTGGCCGCGACGCCCAACGCGCACGCGATGGTGACCGGGTTGGTGAGCGGCTGGAGCACCACAGTGCCGAGCGACGGCCTGCTTCCCGCCGTGGCCGCCTCGAGGAAGGCGAACGCGACCGGCGTCACGACGACCAGCTGGAACATCAGCACGGGCGCGACGAACGCGGCGTCCCCGAGGACGTAGACCGCGACGGGGATGCCGATGTTCGCCGCGTTCACGTACGACGAGGCCAGCGCGCCGATCGTCGCGTCCGCGACGGAGCGGTGCCAGCAGAGCCGCGCGACGGCGACGAACACCGACGCCACGGCGGTGGTGCTCACCACCGTGACGACGAGGGCGGACGAGACGACCGCGGGCACGTCCGCCCGGGCCACCGTCTCGAACAGCAGCGCCGGAGTCGCGACGAAGAACGCGACGCGGGAGAGGACGGTGGCCGCCTCCGGCCCCAGCACCCCGCCGCGGCCGAGCGCGTAGCCGACGGCGATGACGGAGACGATGACGGCGAACCCCGTCAGCACCCCTCCCACCGGGGCGGGTCCGTCAGCTCGCGGGCGGCAGCACCTTGGCGACCAGCTTGGCCAGCTCCCGCAGCGCCTTGCCCCGGTGGCTGACCGCGTCCTTCTCCTGCGGCGTCAGCTCCGCGTTGGTGCGGTCCTGGCCGTCGCCGAGGAAGATCGGGTCGTAGCCGAACCCGCCGTCGCCGCGCGGCGACCGGAGCAGCCGGCCGCTCTGCCGGCCGTCGACCAGGTGCTCCTTGCCGCCGGGCAGCACCAGCGCCACCGTGCAGACGAAGGACGCGGCCCGGTGCTCGTCGGGCAGGTCCGCGATCTGGTCCAGCACGAGCTGGAGGTTGGCCTGGTCGTTGCCGTGCCGGCCGGCCCAGCGGGCGCTGAACACCCCTGGCATGCCGTTGAGGGCGTCGACGGCGATCCCGGAGTCGTCGGCGATCGTCGGCAGGCCGGTGCGCCGGCAGCCCTCCCGCGCCTTGATCAGCGCGTTCTCGCCGAAGGTCAGGCCGGTCTCGGGCAGCTCCGGGTACTCCTCGACGTCGTCCAGCCCGATCAGGGCGACGCGGTGCGCGCCGAGCGCGCCGTCGAGGATCCGCTGGAGCTCGACGAGCTTCTTGCGGTTACGGGTGGCGAGCAGCACCTTGTTCATGAGTTCAACGCCTTCCGCTGGGCTTCGGCCAGTTCCACGCAGCCGGCGACGGCCAGGTCGAGCAGCGCGTCGAGCTGCTCGCGGGCGAACACGCCCGCCTCGCCGGTGCCCTGCACCTCGACGAACTCGCCGGTGCCGGTACACACCACGTTCATGTCGACCTCGGCGGCGACGTCCTCGGTGTAGTCGAGGTCCAGCCGGGGCTCGCCGTCGATGATGCCGACGCTGATCGCGGCCACCGAGCGGTGCATCACCTTCTCCGGCTTGCCGGCCAGCGACTTACGCCCGGCCAGCCAGGTCACCGCGTCGTGCAGCGCCACGTACGCGCCGGTGATCGCGGCGGTGCGGGTGCCGCCGTCGGCCTGGAGCACGTCGCAGTCGAGCACGATCGAGTTCTCGCCGAGGGCCTTCAGGTCGATGGACGCCCGCAGGCTCCGCCCGATCAGCCGGGAGATCTCGTGCGTACGCCCACCGACGCGGCCCTTCACGCTCTCCCGGTCGGAGCGGGTGTTGGTGGCCCGCGGCAGCATCGCGTACTCGGCGGTGACCCAGCCGAGCCCGGAGCCCTTGCGCCAGCGGGGCACGCCCTCGGTGACGCTGGCGGTGCAGAGCACCCGGGTGCCGCCGAACTCCACGAGCACCGAGCCCTCCGGATGGGTGCTCCAGCCCCGGGTCAACGTCACAGGTCGGAGTTCGTCGGGTCGCCGCCCGTCAGGTCGCGCCATCCCTGCACCCTATGCGGTGCGGCGGTCGTGCCGTTCCGGGGTGCCCCGTCCCGGTCGACGCCGCGTCCGCCGCCCGGATCAGTCGCACTCACGGATGCGGACGTTGAGCACGAGCGGCCGGTCCCAGCCGCTCGGCACCTTGTCCAGGCCCGTCGTCGTCACGGTCGCCCGGCAACCGTTCGCCCGCCACGTCCAGGTGCAGGTGGGGCCGCCGTACTGGAAGCCGTGGGTCACGCAACGCGTCACGTCCTCGATCTTGGCGTCCTGCGCTCCGGCGGTGACGAGCCAGTCGTGCACCCGTTCGCCGAGGTCCACCGGGCACCGCCCCTGCGGGCAGGTGAACCGGTACACCTGCGACGACGCGTCGTCGCCCTCGACGAGCCCGTCGGAGGTGAAGCTGTGCGGCCGCCCCCAGTCCGCGAAGATCGCGCGCCGTTCGGCCATGTCCTGCCGGGGTTCCCACCAACCCAGGTAGCCCGCGATGCCGCCACCGGCGCAGAGCCCTGTCGCCAGCAGCCCGGCGAGCAGCACGAAAAGCACCCGCAGCCCGGTGGACCGGCGCGGCGGTGGCGAGCCGGACCCGGCCGACGGAAGGCCGGCCACCGGCGGGTACGCGACGCGTTGTCCGGGCGGCGGGTACGGCCCGGCGGCCGGCGGCGGGTACGGCGGCGGGTACGGCCCGGCGGCCGACGGCGGGTACGGCGGCGGGTACGGCCCGGCGGCCGACGGCGGGTGGCCTGGCCAGGGGCCGGCCGGGGCCGGCGGGAACAGCGCACCAGGCGGGCTGGGCGGGCCCGTGAGAGGAGTTGGCGGGTGGGGCTGCCAGCCGGCCGACCCGGAGGGGGAGTCGCTCACCGGCGAGATCCTAGGCGGACGACCCGGTTTCCGAGGCCCCGTGCGAGGCACGGAGCGGCCGGGCGTCGGACTGCCCGGTCAGATCTCGTAGCTGGCGCCGGGCCGGACCACCTCGAGCGGCCCGTCGAAGGCGGCGCCGGCCGACGCCACGGTGTGCGCCTCGCTGCCCCAGGCGGGCACGAGGTGGGTGAGCAGCAGCCGGCCCACCCCCGCCTTGGTCGCCACCTCGCCGGCCTCCCCGCCGGTCAGGTGCAGGTCCGGCGGGTTCTCCACGCCGTCGAGGTAGCTCGCCTCGCAGAGGAACGTGTCGGCGTCCTGGGCCAGCCGCAGCAGCGCGTCGCAGGGCGCGGTGTCCGAGGAGTAGCAGAGCACCCGGCCGCCATGCTCCAGCCGGACGCCGTACGTCTCGACGGGGTGGTTCACCCGGTCGACGGTGACCGTGAACGGGCCGATCGGAAAGGTGCCGGGTTCCAGGGCGTAGAACTGGTAGACGTCCTCGACCGTGCCGTCCTCCTGCCCGTACGCGGCGGCCAGCCGGTCCGGTGCGCCGGCGGGGGCGTAGACGGGCAGCGACGGGTAGGGGCCGTCCGGGGCGTAGCGGCGGACCACCACGTACGTCACCGCGTCGAGGATGTGGTCGCAGTGCAGGTGGGTCAGGATGATGGCGTCGGGCGCGTGCAGCCCCGCGTAGCGCTGGAGGTTGGACAGCGACCCTGAGCCGAAGTCGACGAGCAGCCGGAAGCCGTCCGCCTCGACGAGGTAGGCCGAGCAGGGGGACTCGGGACCGGGGAAACTGCCCGCGCAGCCCAGGACGGTCAGTCGCATCGAGTCTTCTCACTGTAACTATGCGTAGTTTCCGCGTCGACGGTTCCGCTGTGGATGATCTCTACCGACGCGTACACCACGCAGGGCAGCCTACGCGCGCCCGCGCGGCGACAAGAGTCATCCACAGGAAGTTGTCACCAACGTGACACCCGCCCGGGCCGCCCGCCCGGATCCCGTGACGAGACGGCGTCCGCCGGTAGCGCTGGGTGAGCGGGCCGGCCACATCGCGGGGGCTCCGACGACGTGCTCAGCTACGGCGAGCGCTCGTCGCCGCGCAGCGAGGTGACCGAGG
>NZ_JBEZEV010000023.1:0-76655 GCF_040649055.1 Micromonospora sp. NPDC049060 | reverse complement strand
GGCGGACGGCGTACGTCACCTGCCGGCCGGTCCGCCGTGGCCGCCCCGACCGCCCGGGCCGGGCAGGACGCCGGCCTCGGCGGCGGCGGTGACGGCGTCGGCCTGCTCCTGGGTGAGCTTGCCGTCCTCGACGGCCTGCGCCAGGCGCTCCTTCATCGCGGCCTGCCGGTCGGCGGGGTCGCCCTTGCCGGGCCGGTCGCCCTTCTCGGGCCGGTCGGCGGGCTTGTGCTCCTCGCGCAGCTTCTCCAGCGCGGCCGTCACCTTGTCGGTGTCGACGCCCAGCTCCGCGGCGAGCTTCCCGGCGAACTCCGCCTGCCGGTCGGCTCGCTGCTGCTGGCGGTCGCCGTCCTCGGCGGCGCTGGTGCTGGCGCCCGGCGCCGGGGTGTCGCCGTCCGCGGCGAACGCGACCGTCGGGGCGGCGAGGCCCACGCCGAGTACGCCGGCCGCGGCCAGCCCGGCCAGCAGGTGCTTCTTCCTCGTGGTGCGGGACATGTCGTCCTCCAGCTCGTCGGTGGGTGGTGCGATGACCGCACCGACAGTGACCGGCAGGGCTGAGGGGATGCCGTGGCGACCCTGTCAGCGAGCTGGCAATCCGGGCCGGCCGATCGGACAAACGGGTTGCATCGGCGCGCGGGGGCGGCGAGGGTGTGCGGTCGGCAGGGCCCCGCCGGGGCGGAGCAGGTGACGGAAGGTGACCCTCGTGACGATGTCCGCGAAGATCAGGGAGGTCCCGCTGGGCGGGGCGGGCGGCGGCCCGTACGGCATCACGGTCGGCCCCGACGGCGCGCTCTGGCTGACGCTGGCCCATGCCGGCGGCATCGCCCGGATGGGTGCGGGCGGTGAGCTGCGCACCTGGTCGGTGTCGCCCGACAGCCGACCGTTGATCATCACGCCGGGCCCCGACGGCGCCCTCTGGTTCACCCGCTCCGGCGACGACCGGATCGGCCGGATCACCACCGACGGCGAGCTGAGCGCCGTCGAGCTACTGGCGGGAACCGGCCCCTGCGGCATCGCCGCCGGTCCCGACGGCGCCCTCTGGTACGCGGCCATGAGCGCCGACGCGATCGGCCGGGTCACCGTCGACGGGGAGCAGACGCGGTTCCCGCTGCCGGTGAGCGGCGGCTTCGCCTCGATGGTCGCCGCCGGGCCGGACGAGGCCGTCTGGTTCACGCTCAACCAGGCGAACGCGGTGGGCCGGATCGGCATGGACGGCGCCGTGACCCTGCACGCGCTGCCGACCGAGGGGGCCGCGCCGGTCGGCATCACCGCCGGCGTCGACGGGGCGCTCTGGTTCGTCGAGATCGGCGCCGGTCAGCTCGGTCGGATCACCCCGGACGGGCGGATCACCGAGTACCCGCTGCCGGACCGGTCCGCCCGGCCGCACGCGATCGTCGCCGACCCGGCCGGCGGCTGCTGGTACACCGAGTGGGGCGGCAACCGCATCGGCCACGTCGCCCCGGGCGGCGCGATCGACACCTACGACCTCCCCACCCCGGCCTCCGAACCCCACGGCCTCACGGTCGCCCCGGACGCCACGGTCTGGGCCGCCCTGGAAACGGGCGCCCTGGCCCACCTGACCCCCTGACCCTGACCTCGGGTGATCATGAGGTTGGCGGTGCGGAATGTCGGTATCGCTGCCGCTAACCTCATGATCACCTGGGGCGTGCGGGAGCGCGGGCCGCGCGGGCCGCGTGGGTGGGGTCAGCGGACGGCGGGGGTGACCGTCAGGGTGCCGGTTTCCGTGTCCAGGGTGGCCTCGGTGCCCACGGGGACGGTGAGCTGGCCGGGGCCGTGACCGATCGGCAGGCCGCCGAGGACCGGGACGCCGAGGTCGCCGAGGCGCTCGGAGAGCACGTCGGCGACGCCGACCGACCAGCCGTCCGCGCAGTCGGTGAACTGGCCCACCGCGACCCCGGCCAGCCCGTCCAGGACCCCGGCGCGGCGGAGCTGGGTGAGCATCCGGTCCACCTTGTAGGGCGGCTCCTGGACGTCCTCGACGAGCAGGACCGCGCCGGTCAGGTCCGGCATGTCCGGGGTGCCCAGCGACGCCACGACCAGGCAGAGGTTGCCGCCGAGCAGCGGACCGGTGGCCCGGCCGGGCACGCGTACCGCGAAGGTCTCCTCCTCGGCGACGGCGCTGACCGCGACCGGTTCGGTGGTCATCAGGGCGGCGTGCAGCGACTCGGCCGAGCGCAGCGGCGTGCGCTCGTCCAGCCAGGCCGCCCCCGGGCCGTGCACGCCGGCCAGCCGGGCGCCCCGCCAGAGCGCGAACTGCAACGCCGTGATGTCGGAGAACCCGGCGACCACCTTCGGGTCGCGGCGTACGGCGGCCATGTCGATCGCGTCGACGATCCGCTGCGCGCCGTAGCCGCCCCGGGTGCAGATCACCCCGCGCACCTCGGGGTCGGCGAACGCCGCGTTCAGGTCGGCGGCGCGCAGGTCGTCCGCGCCCGCGAGGTAGCCCTGCCGGGCGTACGCGTTCGGCGCCAGCACCGGCCGCAGTCCCCAGCCGGTGAGCAGCTCGACACCCCGGGCCACCCGTTCCGGCCGGGTCGGCCCGGACGGCGACACCAGCATCACCGTGTCGCCGGGGCGCAGCGCGGGCGGTCGTACGGCGGCGTCGAGTGCGGTGGGCGTGGGTGCGGTGCGGTCGGACACAGCGGCAGAGCCTAGTCGCGCGGGCGGCTCACCCGTCGAGGTACTGCTCGGCGTACGCCCCCGACGGTGGGATGGGCGTGATCACGTCGATCAGCACCCGGTCGGGCGCGGCGACGATGAAGTGCCGCTGCCCGAATTCCTCGTCGCGCAGCGGCAGTTCGGCGTGCAGTCCGCCCCGGACGACGAGCCGCTCCCATTCGGCGTCGACGTCGGTCACCTCCAGGTTGAGCAGGAGTCCCCGCACGGGTGCCCGGTACGCCTCGGGCAGCGTCGGGTGCTGGTGGTCGAGCAGCGCCAGTTCGTACGCGGGCGGTCCCGGTCGGCGCAGGCTCACGTACCAGTCGGCCTCGAAGGTCGTCTCGAAGCCGAAGAAGCGTCGGTAGAAGTCGTGTGACTCGCGTAGCTGCGAGGTGCAGACGACGGGGTAGAAGCTGGTCAGGTTCATCTCGACCCTTTCGCATACCATCGGTATGTCGAAGACCGTATTTAACATACCGTTGGTATGTCAACGAGGGGGCGCGATGACCGAGGGTGTCCGGGCGCAGCAGCGGGAACAGACCCGGCGGGCCCTGGTGGCCGAGAGCCGGCAGCTGTTCGCCACCCGGGGCTACGCGGCGGTCGGCCTGGCGGAGATCGTGCGGGTGGCCGGAGTCACCAAGGGCGCGCTCTACCACCACTTCGCCGGCAAGGCCGAGCTGTTCCGGGCCGTGCTGGCGGAGGTGCAGCGGGAGGTGGCCCACCGGGTCGCCACGACCGCCGACGCCGAGGCGGACCCGTGGGCCCGGTTCACGGCGGGCTGCCAGGCGTTCCTCACCGCGAGCACCGATCCGGAGATCCAGCAGATCATGTTGATCGACGGCCCGGCGGTGCTCGGCTGGAACGAGTGGCGCGCGCTGGACGAGGCGGCGTCGGGCCGGCACCTGGCCGACGCGTTGACTCTGCTGATCGAGGAGGGGCTGATCGCGCCGCAGCCGGTGGCGCCCCTGACCCATCTGCTCTCGGGTGCGATGAACGAGGCGGCGCTCTGGATCGCCGGGGCGGCCGACCCGACCGCCCTGGCCGACACCCGCACCGCCCTGGCCCGGATGCTCGACGCGCTGCGCGCCCCCTGAGTCCGATCGTCCGCCGCGCCGGTGGAGGCGTTCCGGGGTCCGTCCGGGCCACCGGCTAGCCTCGACGTCGTGGCTACCGCGCTGGTGATCGAGAACGACCCGACCGACGACGTCCGCCGGCTGGGCGAGTGGCTGACCGAGGCCGGCCTCGACCTGTGGGTGGTCCGCGCCCACGCCGGTGACGAGATCCCCGCCGACCTGGAGGGATATTCGGCGCTGGTCGTGCTCGGCGGCGCGATGGCGCCGTACCCGCTGCCGGACGGGTCGCCCGCCGCGCCCTGGCTGCCGGCGCTGGAGGGGCTGCTGCGCAAGGCCGTCCGGCACCGGGTGCCGACCCTCGGCATCTGCCTCGGCGCGCAGCTGCTGGCCACCTCGCACGCCGGCGAGGTCGTACGCAGCCCGAGCGGCCCGGAGGTCGGCCCCTGCGTGGTCGGCAAGCGGGACGCCGCCGACACCGACCCGCTGTTCCGCTACGTCCCGCTGATCCCCGACGTGTTCCAGTGGCACGCCGACGAGATCACCGAGCTGCCCCGTGGCGCCACCCTGCTGGCGGCCTCCACCCGCTACCCCCACCAGGCGTTCCGCCTCGGCGACCGGGCCTGGGGGTTGCAGTTCCACATCGAGTGCGACACCGCCATGATCGCCGACTGGGCCACCGACTCGAGGCTGCTGGCCGAGCTGGGCTACGACCCCGACCTGGTGGTGGCGGCCTGCCACGACGTGATGGTCGACGTCGAGGAGGTCTGGCAGCCGTTCGCCGCCCGGTTCGCCGCGCTGGCCCTGGGTGAGCTGGAGGACGCCACGCCCCGCCGCAGCCTGCCCCTGCTCGGGCAGTGATGAGCCGGCCGGCCAGGGCCGCGGGACGGCTCGCCCGCTACGGCTTCGGCACCGACGGCGGTGCCGGCGCCACCCGCGCCGCCGACCTGCTCGGCCCGGACGGGCTGGGGCTGTGGCGACCGGACGTGCAGGAGCCCACCGACGGCCGCGCCGCGGAGCTGCTCGCCGCACTCTCCCGGGCCGCCGACCCGGACCTGGCGCTGCGCCAGCTGCACCGCATCGTCGAGGCCGAGCGCCGGATGGCCACGAACGGCACCGGCCCCGCCACGGGCCGTTCCGGGGGGAAGGCCCACCCCGGGACGCCTGTCGAGGCCGAGCGTCGGGAGGCCCCGGAGCAGGCGCCGTCGGCGCTGCTGGCGGGGCTCGCCGACGACCCCGGCCTGCGCCGCCGGCTGATCGCCGTCCTCGGCGCCTCGTCGGCACTCGGCGACCACCTGGTCGCCAACCCGGACCAGTGGCCCGCGCTGCGCACCGCCCCGGACGGGCTGGCGCCGACCGCCGAGGGGCGGCTCGACCTGTCCGGCGACGGGCAGCCGGTGGCGGTGCTGCGCAGGGCGTACCGGCTGGCGCTGTTGCGGATCGCGGCGGCCGACCTGACCGGCGGCCGGGGCCTGGAGCAGACCATGGCCGCGCTCTCCGCGCTGGCGGACGCGACCCTGGCGGCGGCCTACGAGATCGCGGTCGGCGAGCTGCCGGAGGGCACCCCCCGGCCCCGGCTGGCCGTCGTGGCGATGGGCAAGTGCGGCGGCGACGAGCTGAACTACGTCTCCGACGTCGACGTGATCTTCGTGGCCGCCGAGGACGACGACCTCGCCGCGGCCACCACCATCGCCACCCGACTGATCCACATCTGCGGGCTGGTCGCCTGGCCGGTCGACGCCGCCCTGCGCCCGGAGGGCAACCGCGGGCCGCTGGTGCGGACGCTGGCCAGCCACCTCGCCTACTACCGGCGCTGGGCGCGCACCTGGGAGTTCCAGGCGCTGCTCAAGGCGCGGCCGGCGGCCGGCGACCTGGCGCTGGGCCGGGAGTGGATCGACCAGCTCGCCCCGCTGGTGTGGCGGGCCGCCGAGCGGCCCGAGGCGGTCGAGGACGTCCGCGCCATGCGACGCAAGATCATCGACAACATCCCGCCGAAGGAGCTGGAGCGCGAGATCAAGCGGGGTCCGGGCGGGCTGCGCGACATCGAGTTCGCCGTGCAGCTGCTGCAACTGGTGCACGGCCGGGGCGACGAGGCGCTGCGGGTGCCCGGCACCATCCCGGCGCTGCGCGCGCTGGTCGCCGGCGGCTACGTCGGCCGGGCCGACGGCGAGGCGCTGCTGCGCGGCTACCGCTTCCTGCGCGGCGTCGAGCACCGCCTCCAGCTCCAGGGGCTGCGCCGCACCCACACCGTGCCGACCGAGCCGACCGCGCTGCGCTGGCTGGCCGCCGCGCTGGGCCACACCGCCACGCCGGGCCGCAGCGCCGTCGAGGAGTTCCGCGCCGAGTGGGTCACCCACGCCGCCGAGGTACGCCGACTGCACGCCAAGCTGCTCTACCGGCCGCTGCTGGAGTCGGTGGCCCGGGTGCCGGCCGACGGGCTGCGGCTGACCCCCGAGGCGGCCCGGCACCGGCTGGAGATCCTCGGCTTCGCCGACCCCGCCGGGGCGCTGCGTCACCTCCAGGCCCTCACCGGCGGGGTGAGCCGCACCGCCGCCATCCAGCGCACCCTGCTGCCGGTGCTGCTGAGCGAGTTCGCCGACGCCCCCGAGCCGGACCGCGGCCTGCTCAACTACCGGCAGGTCTCCGACAAGCTCGGCAGCACCCCCTGGTACCTGCGCCTGCTGCGCGACTCCGGGCCGGTGGCCCGCCGGCTGGCCCGGGTGCTCTCCTCCTCCCGGTACGCCGCCGACCTGCTGGCCCGCGAGCCGGAGGCGCTACGGCTGCTGGCTGAGGAGAGCGAGCTGGCGCCCCGGCCCAGCACGGTCCTCTGCGAGGGCTTCGCCGCCGCCGCGGCCCGGCACTCCGATCCGGTCGAGGCCACCCGGGCGATCCGCGCGCTGCGGCGCCGGGAACTGGTCCGGATCGCCTGCGCCGATCTGCTGAGCCGGGCCGGCTCGCTGGCCCCGTCGCCGCCCCGGCCCGACGGCGGGCGCGCGGCGCTGGGCCTGGCCGACGTGACCGCCGTCGGCACCGCCCTGGCGGACGTCACCGACGCGACCCTGGCCGCCGCCCTGCGGGCCGCCCGCGCGGCCCAACCGCCCGTGCCGGGGCTGCGCTTCGCGGTCATCGGCATGGGCCGGCTCGGCGGGTACGAGTCGAACTACCTCTCCGACGCCGACGTGCTCTTCGTCTACGACGCGTCCGCCGGTGCGGGCGACGGCGCGGCCAGCTCCGCCCGCGCGATCGCCGAGGAGCTGCGCCGCCTGCTCGGCATGCCCGCGCCCGACCCGGCGCTGGGCGTGGACGCCGACCTGCGCCCCGAGGGCCGACAGGGCCCGCTCGTGCGCAGCCTCGCCGCGTACGCGCAGTACTACGCACGCTGGTCGAAGGTGTGGGAGGCGCAGGCGCTGCTGCGCGCCCGGTTCGTCTGCGGCGACGCCGACCTCGGCGCCGAGTTCGAGGCGATGATCGAACCGGTGCGCTACCCCGCCGGCGGGCTGAGCCGCGAGCAGGTGGTGGAGATCCGCCGGATCAAGGCCCGGGTGGAGCACGAGCGGCTGCCCCGGGGCGCCGACCCGGCCACCCACACCAAGCTGGGGCGGGGTGGCCTCGCCGACGTCGAGTGGGCGGTGCAGCTGCTCCAGCTCCGGCACGCGGGGGCACTCCCGGCGCTGCGCGGCACGCGTACGCTCGACGCCCTCGCGGCGGCCCGGGACGCGGACCTGGTCGATCCGACGGACGCCACGGAGATGGCGGCCGGCTGGACGCTGGCCGCGCAGGTCCGCAACGCGCTGATGCTGGTCCGGGGCCGGGAGGGCGACCAGCTGCCCCGGCACGGCGTCGAGCTGGCCGGGGTGGTCCGGCTGCTCGGCCGCGACGATCCCGGCGAGTTCCTCGACGAGTACCTGCGCACCTGCCGCCGCTCCCGGGCGGCGATGGAACGGGTGCTCGACTCCTGAGCCCGCCGCCCGGCCGGGTCGTCGCTGCGGAACTCAGCGGCGGCGGTGCACCAGCACCACGTGGTCGACCAGCTCGCCGGGCTCGCCGTTCGGGCCGGTGGCCTGCCGGCGCGGGGCGTCGAGCCGCTCGGTGTCCCAGCGGTCGGGATCGAGGTCGAGCGCGGCCAGGGTCTCCTGCGGGGTGGAGAAGCGGGCGTGCGCGTGGTCGTGCCGCCCCCACGGCGGGACCTCGCCGTGCTCGACGATCAGCAGCCGGCCGCCGGGGGCCACGGCCCGGGCCGCCGATTGCAGCAGCTCCGCCCGGGGGAGCTCCAGCGGCGACTGGAGGAACTGCGCGGAGACCAGGTCGTACGCGCCCGGCGGGAAGGTCCGGGTGAGGTCGTGCCGGCGGAACTCGATGCGGGACGTGACCCCGGCGGCGGCCGCCTCCTCGGCCGCCCGGGCCAAGGCGGTCTCGGAGACGTCGACGGCGGTCACCCGCCAGCCCCGCGCGGCCAGCCAGAGCGCGTCGCCGCCCTCCCCGCAGCCGAGGTCCAGCACGGTACCGGCCGGCAGCGAGCCGGCGACGTCGACCAGGATCGGGTTCGCCCGGCCGCTCCAGACCCTCTCGTGCCGCCCGTAGTGCTCCTCCCAGAACTGCGCGGTCTCCTCGTCCACGTCCGGGTGCCGCCCGTCGTGGCCGGTGGCCGTCGGGGTGTGGTCGTGCCGGTGCTGCCCGGCCGTCGCGTCGTGCTGCACGTCTCGTCCTCCTGGTGCGCTGCCTGCCTCCTCGCCGAGCATCCCGACTGCGACGAGGTCCTACCTGCCACGTCGATCGTGGCGTGGCGGCAGCGCGGGAGCAAAGATTGTTGCCGGGTCGGCAAAAGGTGGGGCGACCGGTCAGCTGCCGAGCCGGTACTGCCCGGCGCGCGGCACCGTCACCGCCGTCCAGTCGCCGGCGGCGGCGACCGTGGCCCCGCCCGAGGCGGTCAGCCAGCGGCTGTGCCGCACCCGGACCGGCACCGTGCCGGCGCCCGGCGCCCGGAACGTCACCGACGCGCCGTCGTGCGCGACCAGCTCGGCCGGCGCTCCGACGATCGGGGTCGGGTCGGTCACCGCCCAGACCCGCCAGTGCGGGCCGGACCAGACGGGCGTCAGGTAGGGCAGCCCGCCCGCGACCAGCTCGGCCTCGGCCCGCCCCACCCAGGACAGCGGGGCGTCCGGCACCGCGACGAACTGCACCGCGTTGGCGGTGAGCCAGTCCCGGTAGCTCGCGGCGGTCAGTGGCACCCCGGTGCCCGCGGCCCCCGGCACGGTGGTGAAGAAGAGCGGGTTGCGGTCGATGTCGGCCTGCCGCAGCCAGCCCCGGGCCAGGGGCACCTCGCCCAGCCTCGCCGCCTCCCAGTAGTTGCGGGTCGGCGGAACCTCCACCCGGCCGGTGAGGCGCTGCCCGTCGAGGAACGCCCGCAGCGGCGCGAAGTAGGCCGCCCGGCTGGTCGGGTCGTCGACGCTGCGCAGGTCGGCGGGGGGCACCGGCGGCTGCCACCAGCACACCGCCGCCAGCAGCCCGGCCAGCGCGACCCCGCCGCCCCAGGCCCGTCCGCCGCCACTGTGTGCTCCGGCCGGCGTGAGGCCTCCCCGGGCCCCGGCGGCGTTGTCGGTTGGCGGCCCGTCGGCGGGCGGCACGACGGCCGGGGACCGGCCGCCCCGGCCCAGCCATGCCGTCAGCCGGGCCGGGGGGTGGGCGGCGGCGGCCAGCAGGGGCAGGGCGAACATGACGGCCAGCCGGGTGGCGTTCAGCCCGACCGGGGTGTGCACCAGCGCCGCCGCCAGCACCCCGGCCGCCGAGAGCAACGCCCCCACCCGCACCGGCCGGTAGCCCACGAGCGCGGCCACGAGCAGGCTGGTCAGCACGGCGCGGACCGTGTCGGT
Organism: Micromonospora sp. NPDC049060; assembly: GCF_040649055.1. NCBI lineage: Bacteria > Bacillati > Actinomycetota > Actinomycetes > Micromonosporales > Micromonosporaceae > Micromonospora > Micromonospora sp. NPDC049060. The sequence goes on along the minus strand of NZ_JBEZEV010000023.1, from coordinate 67,039 downwards.
GCGGCTGATGTTCATCCAGCCGCCGTCGCCGAAGAGCAGTGCGGTCAGCCCGAGCGGCAGCGCGGCGGCGACGCCGAGCACCAGGCCGTCGGCGTACCGGCGGGTCAGCAGGAGCGCCGCCCCGGCCAGGCCGACGAAGAGACCCGCGACCGGGCTCGTCGCCGAGGCCAGCAGCGCACCGGCCGCCGCCAACCCGAGCCGCACGAGCTGCCGTCGCCGCCCCCGCCTGCCGGGGCCCGCGCCGGTCGGTCCACCCGGGCCCGCGCCGGTCGGTCCACACGGGCCGGGATCGGTCGGTCCACCCCGGGTGCCGCCGGTGGGGGCGGCCGGGCCGAGGGTCAGGGCGAGCAGCGCGCCGAGGCCGAAGGCCACCCCGAGGCCGTACGTCACCCGGCCCGAGACCAGGTTGGCGGCGATGGTGAGCACCCCGACGAGGCTGCCGAGCAACGGGCGGGGCACCCCGGTACGCACCAGCAGCGCCGCGAACGCGGTCGCCGCCGCCACCAGGGCCAGCGCGCCGGTGACCCGTACCCCGAGCAGCGCCATCACCGGCTGCGAGACCAGGCTGTAGCCGAACTGCTGCACGCCGCCGTACCAGCGCAGGTCCACCGGGGTGAGGCCGTGCGCGGCGAAGAAGTCTGCCCGGGCCACCTGCGCGGCGAGGTCGGAGCCGGTCGGCGGGAGGGCGACGTACGTCACTGCGAGGAGCACGGCGGAGACGGCGGCCACCGCCACCACCCGACTGCGCCGCATGCCCACCTCCGTACCGCGACCACCGTACTGGCAGCATGTCCGGCGTGCCTCACCACCTCGCGCGCTGGATCGGCCTCGCCGGCTCGACGCTGCTCGCCGTGGCCGCGTTCCTCGGCGGAGCGTTCCCCGACGGCGACCTGCGCCCCACCCCGGTCAGCATCTGGCAGGGCCCGTACGGCCCGCTGATCATCGCGACCTGGGCGGTCGGCACCGGCGCGATGGCGTACGCCTGGTGGACGCTGCGCGACCGGGTGCCGTCGACCCGCTGGGCGCTGGTCACCGTCGGGCTCTGGCTGCTGCCGCTGCTTCTCACGCCGCCGCTGGGCAGCCGGGACGTGTACGCGTACGCCTGCCAGGGGGCCAGCTTCTCCGCCGGCCTGAACCCGTACGAGCAGGGCGTCTCGGCGCTGCCGTGCCCGTGGCTGGACACCATCTCCTACATCTGGCGGGACACCTCGGCCCCGTACGGGCCGCTGTTCGTGCTGCTCGCCGGGGCGGTGGTGAAGACCACCGGATCCCTGTACGGCAGCATCGTGCTGTTCCGGCTGCTCGCCGTCGTCGGGGTGGGGCTGACGGCGGCCTGCCTGCCGGTGCTGGCCCGCCGCTGCGGCGTACCGGGCGGCCGGGCGGTCTGGCTGGCGCTGGGCTCGCCGTTGATCGGGGTGCACCTGGTCTCCGGGGCGCACAACGACGCGCTGATGGTGGGGCTGCTCGTCGCCGGGCTGGCCGTGGTGGTGTCCCGGCCGGGTCGCCCCGGCCCGCTGCTCGGCGGGGGAGTGCTGCTCGGGCTCGCCGTCGCGATCAAGGTGACCGCGCTGGTCGTGGTGCCGTTCGCGGCGCTGGCGGCGATCGTCGGGGCGTACTCGATCAGGGCGCTGGTGCGCGACGGCGGGTGGGTGGTCGGCGGGGCGGTCGCCGCCGTGGTCGGCGCGACCCTCGCCACCGGCCTGGGCTTCGGCTGGGTGACCGGGCTCGAACAGGGCGGCCTGGTGATCGCCTGGACCTCGCCGCCCACGGCGGTGGGGCAGACCGTCGCCTACCTCGCCGCGCCGTTCGGTTGGCACGGCGACCCGCTGCCGGCCACCCGGGGGATCGGCATGGCGGCGCTGGCGCTGGTGCTGCTCTGGCTGTGGTGGCGGGCGCGCACCCGGGAGCCGATCTGGCACGCCGGCCTGGCGCTGGCCGCCACCGTCGCGCTCGCCCCGCTCTTCCACCCCTGGTACTGGACGTGGCCGCTCGCGGTGCTCGCGGCCACGGCCCGGCGCACCGGGTGGTTCGCGGTCGTCGCGATCGTCTCGTCGTTCCTGGTGCTCGCCGACGGCACGGGGCTGGCCCGGTACACCAAGACCGTCGGGGCGCCGCTGATGACGCTGTTCGTGATCGTGGTGGTGGTCCGCTTGGTACGGTCGGCCCGGGCGGCCCGTCGACCGGCCGCCGTGGACTGAGGAGAGGGACGCCGGTGACCGCTCCCGGCGCTCCGCCGGTCCCGCCCGGCACCCCGCGACCGCCTGGCATCCCGCCCCCGCCCGGCCCGCCATCCGGGCCCCCGCCGTCGCCCGGACCCCCGTCGCCCGGACCTGCCCCGCCGTCGCCCGGTTCCGCCGGGCTCGCCCGGTGGGTCGGCCTGGCCGGGGCGGTGCTGCTGACCGTCGCCGGCTGGCTCGGCGGCGCGCTGCCCCGGGCAGCCACCCCTGCTCGGGGCCTCGGCGACGAGCCGTGGACCGTCGCGCTGTGGCTCGTCGGCACGAGCCTGCTGGTCGGCGCCTGGTGGGCGCTGCGCCGGGGCGCGCCGTCGACGCGGTGGGCGTACCGGACCGCCGGGCTGTGGGCGCTGCCGCTGCTGGCCGCGCCGCCGCTGGGCAGCCGGGACGTCTACTCGTACGCCTGCCAGGGCTGGGCGTACGCGCACGGCGTCGACCCGTACGCCGTCGGCGTGGCCGGGGCCGGCTGTCCCTGGGTGGACGCGGTCGCGCCGATCTGGCGGGACACTCCGGCGCCGTACGGGCCGTTCTTCATGCTGCTCGCCGCGCTCGCCGTGACCCTCGGCGGCGGCCTGGTGGGTGCGATCGTGGCGTTCCGGCTGCTCGCGGTCGCCGGGGTGCTGCTGACCGCCGTCTGCCTGGTCGGGCTGGCCCGGGCCGCCGGGGTGCCCGCCCGTCGGGCGGCCTGGCTGGCGCTGGCCGGCCCGCTGGTCGGGGTGCACCTGATCGCCGGCGCGCACAACGACGCGGTGATGCTCGGGCTGCTGACGCTGGGCCTGCTGGTGCTCCTCCGCCGTCCTGGCAGGCCGGGGCCGCTGCTGCTGGCCGGGGCACTGCTCGGGCTGGCGGTGACCGTGAAGGCGACCGCCGTGGTGGTGCTCCCGTTCGCGGCGCTGGCCGCCGTGCACGGCCGTCACACCGTACGGGCGCTGCTGCGCGACGGCGGCTGGCTGGCCGGCGGGGTGATCGGCGGGGTGGCCGTCACCTCCCTGCTCTCCGGGCTCGGCCTCGGCTGGGTGGGCGGGCTGACCCGCAGCGGCGACTCGGAGCAGTGGACGTCCCCGCCCACGGCGGTCGGCTTCGTCGTCGACTACGCGGGCGGCCTCGCCGGCCGGGAGCCGGGCGCGGTGCCGGTCACCCGCGCCGCGGCGCTGCTGCTGCTCGCCGTACTGGTGGCGGCGCTGTGGTGGCGGGCGTGGTCGGGGCTGCGCCGGGCGAGCGGCGTCGGGCAGCGGGTGGCCCGCCCGGACGCCGCCCGCCCCCGGGCCGCGCTGCTCGGGGCCGGGCTGGCGCTGGCCGCCACGGTCGCGCTGGCCCCGGTCTTCCACCCCTGGTACGCCACCTGGCCACTGGCGCTGCTCGCGGTCGCCGCGACGCGTACGACCTGGTTCGTGGCGCCCTGCACGGCGGCGGCCTTCCTCGCCCTGCCCGACGGCACCAACCTGGCCCGGTTCAGCAAGGCCCCGGGCGCGCTGGCGATGACCGCGCTGGCGGCCGGGCTGGCGGTGTGGGGCCTGCTCCGACTCCGCCGGACCGGTGCCGCGCGCCCGGACTGAGGGGCCGTGCCGCGCGTTCCGGCCGGCGGGGTTCGCGCCGTGTCCTCGGGGCGTCGCGCCCGCGCCGCGCGCCCGGCTGAGGCCCGTGGCGCGCTGCGGCTGGCGGGTCCATGATCGTGGGATGAGCGCAGCCGAGGAACCGTTGCCGAGCAACGCCACCGCTGGCGTGGTGCGCGTCGGCGACACCGTGCGCCGTCCGGTCGGCCCCTGGACCGACGCGGTGGACGCCCTGCTGGAACACCTGCACGCGGTGGGATTCTCCGGCGCGCCCCGACCCCTGGGCCGGGACGCGCAGGGCCGGCAGGTGCTGGAGTACGTCCCCGGCGAGGTCGGCGCGGCCTCGGGCACGTACCCGGTGGCGGACCTGTTCGCGATCGGCCGGATGCTGGCCGAACTGCACGAGGCGTTGGCCGGCTTCACCCCGCCGGCCGGCGCGGCGTGGCAGCGGCTCATCCCGCCCGACCGGGAGGAACTCGTCTGCCACAACGACGTGGCCCCCTGGAACCTGATCAGGGCGGACCGGGGCTGGGTGCTCATCGACTGGGACGCCGCCGCGCCAGGCTCGCGGCTGTGGGACGTCGCGTACGCCGCGCAGAGCATGGCCGGCCTGCGCCCGGACCGGCCGGTGGCCGAGTCGGCGGCCCGGCTGCGCGCCTTCGCCGACGGCTACCGCCTCGACGAGGCGTCCCGCCCGGCCCTGGCCGGAATGCTCGGCCGCCGCGCCTGGGCGATGTACGAACTGCTGCGCGAGGGCGCGGAGCAGCGGCGCGAGCCGTGGGCCCGGATCTGGACCGAGGACGGCCCGTACTGGCTGGCCACCGCCGACCACCTCGCCGCCCACACGCGGGAATGGGCGGCGGCCCTGCGCTGACCACCCTCCCGCCACCGCGAGCGAACCTTTCGGCGAGGGCCGCCCCGCCCCTCACCGCCGAGGCCGGGCGTCGCCACCTGACGCCGAGGCAGGGCCCCGCCACTCGCGGCCGCAACTGCGGCGAGTGGAACGCTGTGGCTGTCAAAACCCTCGGGTGACAGCCGTGGTGTTCCACCCGCCGCCCGGGTGCCGCTGCCCCTGGTTCACGGGACCCGCTCGGTGGTACGGCCGCAGGACGGGCAACGGTCGCCGGTGCCGACCGGCCCGGGTCCGCGTAGGCGCTTGCGCAGGGCGAGCGCCAGCGGCAGCAGCGCGGGGCCGGCGACGCCGACCAGGACGGCCGTCGCGGCGAGGGCGTCCCAGCCGGGGGTGGGCGCGCCGCGCATGTTGCCGTCGAGCGCGCCGGCCAGCGGCTGAAGGAAGAGCAGGCCGACCGGGGTCAGCAGCACCAGCAGCGCCCAGCCGCCCCGGGGATCGGCCCGCAGGGCCAGCCCCGCGCCGAGCAGCAGCACCACGACGAGCAGCGTCACGGCGGCGCCGGGCAGGATCCCGCTCGCCGTCCAGCCGTGGTAGCTGACGTAGGAGTCGTAACGGGGCAGCAGGTTGACACTCGTGAGGCCGGCGGCGGCCACCGCGAGCAGGGGCGCCGTCCGGATCAGCGCCGGCAGCCGTTCGGGCAGGGCCAGCGCCACCAGCCCCAGCCCGACCTGTGGCAGCAGCACGAACAGCGGTGGTCGGGGCAGGCCGGCGAGGGCCGCAACGGGTATGACCGCGACCGTGAGTAGCAGGGCCAGGGCCACCGCGCGGCGGGTCCACCGACCCGGTGCCGCCGCGTGCACGGCCGCGGCGAGCAGCCAGGCCGCCCACACCCCGATCCCGAGCGAGACGAACGGTCCGGCGTGCGGCACGCCCCACTGCGCCATCGGCGGGTGCAGCTCCAGCCCCGACCAGGCCCCCGCCAGCGCCGTCGCGGTGAGGAAGGCGAGGACGGCGGCGAGGCGTACGCCCGGGATCAGGTCGGCGGCCCCGGCGGCCCGCAGCCGCTGGCGCAGGCCGCCGCGCACGAGGTCCGCGGCGTCCGCGGGCGAGGGCCAGCGTCGCCCCGGCCCGGCCAGGTCGAGGTACGTGCCGACGATCTCCGCGCCGCGCGCCCGCCGGTACTCGGCCGGGTACGCCCGCAGCAGGCGGTGGTAGCGCCGCTCCAGCTCGCTCATGCCAACCCCCCGGCGGTACGCGGGGCGAGCGGTCGGGCGGCGCGGGTGCGCAGGCGGGCGGTGGCGGCCTCGACGTTGCGGCGCAGGCGCTCGGTCTCGGCGCTCAGTGTGGCGTCGCCGGTGGGGGAGAGGCGGTAGTAGCGGCGCAGCCGGCCGTCCACCACCTCCTCGCGGTCGACCTCGACCAGGCCGGCGTCGGTCAGCCGGTCGAGCGCGCCGTAGAGGGTGCCGGGCCGCAGCGACACGCGCCCGTCGGAGAGGGCGGCGACCTCGCCGATCAGGCCGTAGCCGTGCATCGGCTCGCCGGCCAGCGCGGTGAGGATCAGGAAGGTGGGTTCGCGCAGCGGTGTGTCCACGCCAGCAATATAACGGACGCGAAGGTATGCAGCGGCCCGTTACGTGGCTTGGGCGCCGCCCGGCCGCCTCGGCGGGCAAGGTAGGGGCGCGATCGCGCGTCGAGTGGAACACCACGGGTGTCAAAGCCTTCCCGTGACACCCATGGTGTTCCACCGGCCGCGATCGCGGAGCCGGTGGGGCGGAGGGCGGTCGAGCCGGAGCCGGTCGGACGAACGGAGGGTGGTCGGGCCGGGCGGGAAGGTGCGTGGCGCGGCAGGGGCGCGCGGTGAACGCGGGGGTGCGCGGTGAACGCAGGAAGGCCCCGGGGGAACCCGGGGCCTTCCTTGGGTGTTCTGCTGCGTCAGCAGTCGAAGTACATGGCGAACTCGTGCGGGGTCGGGCGCAGGCGCACCGGGTCGACCTCGTTGGTGCGCTTCCACTCGATCCAGGTCGAGATCAGGTCGGGGGTGAACACCCCGCCGTCGAGCAGGTAGTCGTGGTCGGCTTCGAGGGAGTCGAGCACCGCCGACAGCGAGCCCGGCACCTGCTTGACGTCGCCCCACTCCTCCGGCGGCAGGTCGTAGAGGTCCTTGTCGATCGGCGCCGGCGGCTCGATCTTGCTCTTGATGCCGTCGAGGCCGGCCATCATCATCGCCGAGAAGGCCAGGTAGACGTTGGCCGACGGGTCCGGCACGCGGAACTCGACGCGCTTGGCCTTCGGGTTGCTGCCGGTCACCGGGATGCGGGTGCAGGCGGAGCGGTTGCGCTGCGAGTAGACCAGGTTGACCGGCGCCTCGAAGCCCGGCACCAGCCGGCGGTACGAGTTGACCGTCGGGTTGGTGAAGGCAAGCAGCGACGGGGCGTGGTGCAGCAGGCCGCCGATGTACCAGCGGGCCATGTCGGACAGGCCGGCGTAGCCGGTCTCGTCGTAGAACAGCGGCTCGCCGTTGAGCCACAGGCTCTGGTGGGTGTGCATGCCGGAGCCGTTGTCGCCGAAGAGCGGCTTCGGCATGAACGTCGCGGTCTTGCCGTTGGCCCAGGTCTCGTTCTTCACGATGTACTTGAAGAGCTGGAGTTGGTCGGCCGCGTGCAGCAGCGTCGAGAACCGGTAGTTGATCTCGGACTGGCCGGCGGTGCCCACCTCGTGGTGCGAGCGCTCCACGGTGAACCCGCTGTCGACCAGCCGGCGCACGATGCTGTCGCGCAGGTCGGCGAGGTGGTCGACCGGCGGCACCGGGAAGTAGCCGCCCTTGTACGCGGTCTTGTAGCCGCGGTTGCCGCCCGGCTCTTCGCGGCCGGTGTTCCAGGCGCCCTCGATCGAGTCGATGTAGTAGAACGACTGGTGCGCCGAGGTCTCGTGGCGGATGGAGTCGAAGATGTAGAACTCCGCCTCCGCCCCGAAGTACGCGGTGTCGGCGATGCCGCTGGCGGCCAGGTAGGCCTCGGCCTTCTTCGCCACGTTGCGCGGGTCCCGGCTGTAGGCCTCGCGGGTGAACGGGTCGTGGATGAAGAAGTTGAGCGCGAGGGTCTTCTGCGCCCGGAAGGGGTCGATGAAGGCGGTGGCGACGTCCGGGAGCAGGAGCATGTCCGACTCGTGGATCGCCTGGAAACCGCGGATCGACGACCCGTCGAAGGCCAGGCCCTCGGTGAAGAAGGCATCGTCGACGGACTCGACCGGCAGGTTGAAGTGCTGCATCACGCCGGGCAGGTCACAGAACCGTACGTCGACGAACCTCACGTCCTCGTTCTTGAGGTATCGCAGGAGTTCCTCGGGATTGGCGAACACACGTCCTCCTGGCACGTCCACGGGTGGCTAGGCTCTTGGCGACGCTATGGCCGCGCGGTTGCCCGGCCATGTCTTGAGTGTTTCTGCCGTGTTACGTCCCTCGCGGAGCGTCATCCGCGCCGCTCGGGCAGGGGCCGGACCGGGCGACGGGACACCACCGGCTGTGCCATTCTATTGACACTTGCTCGCTTTCGCCCCTTTTTGCTGCCCGGGTGCGGGCGACCGTCCCCGATCCGTCCACACCCCCTGGATACCCTTGACCGTTGTGACCAAGCCGCATGATCGCCCCGTACCGCCCGCGTCGGATCCCACCTTCACGCCGCCCAGCCTGGGGCGCCGGTTCGGCGCGCTGGTGATCGACTGGGTGCTCTGCCTGCTCGTCGCCGGGGGCTTCGCCGACCCGGTCCGTGACGGGTGGGCGCCCGTGCTGGTGCTGATCGTCGAGTACGGCTTCTTCCTCGGGCTCTTCGCGCAGACGCCGGGCATGTTCATCACGAAGGTCCGCTGCGTCGCCTGGGCCGACGGCGGTCGCATCGGGGTGGCCCGGGCCCTGCTGCGCGGCCTGCTGCTCGCCCTGGTCGTCCCCGCCCTGCTGATGGACGGCCACCGTCGCGGCCTGCACGACCGCCTGGCGGGCTCCGTCGTCACCGACGCCCCCCGCCCGTGAGACGCACGAAGAGCCGGGCCCTGCGAACAGGCCCGGCTCTTTCGTGTACGCGTCGGAAGGTCAGCGACCGCGCGTCTGGCGGAACGCGCCCCGCGCGGGTCGCATGTTCTTCGGGATCGCGCCCTTGGGCATCTGCGGGCGGGCGGTGAGCGCCTTGAGCCGCTTGTCCAGCGAGTTGACGTCCTTGCCGCTGAGGTTGCGCGGCAGCCGCATCAGCGTCATGCGCAGCTTGCGGATCGGCAGCTCGCCCTCCTCCTGCCCGATCACGTAGTCGAAGAGCGGGGCGGAGCCGATCACCTTCGCCAGCCGCCGCTTCTCCTGGCCGAGCAGCCCGCGTACCCGCTGCGGGTTGCCCTCCGCCAGCAGGATCACCCCGGGCCGGCCGATGACCAGGTGGACCATGTCCATCTGCGTGGTGGAGCTGACCGCCGGGGTGACCCGCCAGTCGCCCCGCATGCTCTCCATGATCTGGGCCGCCGCGCCGGGCTGCCCCTCGGCGGCGTTCATCATCGCCCGGTTGGACCGCAGGTTGAGCACGATCAGCAGGCAGAGCAGGGCGAACAGGATGCCCAGCGGCAGCCAGATCCAGCCCCAGAGCAGGACCGCGACCACGGTGAGCGCGAGCGGGATCAGCACCGCGCCGGCGGCCAACGGCGCGAACCACCGGTCCTGCTTGGCGGTGAACTTGAACACCATCCCGATCTGCTTCAGCCGCTGGCCGAACGAGACCTTCTCCTGGGGCTTTGCCATGCCGCAGAGTCTAGTGGTCGCCGCACGTCGCGTTGTCCGCGGCCGGGCTGAGCCCCTTACGCCGCCGTGCCGCCGCCGAGGAACTGGTGGACCGCGCCCTGGCCTGGGTGGAAGCTTCGGTCAGGGGCGGGGCAGGTAGATCCGCCAGCCGGGGACGGTGACCAGGTCGAGCGCGGCCGGGTCGGCGCGCCGACGCTCGTCCAGGCGGGCCGCCAGCGGTGAGCCGGCCGGCGCGACCCAGGCCGGTGCCGCCGACTGTCGCACCGCCCGGCGGTACGGCAGGTACCGGTCGTGCCCCGGGCGCAGGTCGTCGTCGACGACCGCGCAGAGCACGTCCTCGCGGGTGGCGAAGGTGAGCCGGTTGCAGGTCCAGTAGCCGCCGTACACGTGCCGGACGCCCCGTTGGCGCAGCGCGGCGACCAGTCCGGCGTGCCGGGCCTCGGCGGCGCGGGCGGCGGGCGCGGCGTCGACCGCGCCGGCGGTGGCCACGGCGGCGGTGCCCAGCGTCCCCGCGAGCACCAGGACCGCCGCGAACCCCGTCACGCCCCGCCACCGCGCTCCGGCCCCGACGCCACCGCGTCTCCGGACCCTGCCCGCCCCGCCCGCACCCGTCCCGCCCGCTCGGCCCGTGCCCGCACCGGCCATGTCCGTCCCGGCCGTGCCGCCCGTGCCCGCCCCGCCCGCACCCGCACCGGCCGCGCCGCCAAGACCCGCCCCGCCCGTGCCGCCAAGGCCCGGCAGGCCCGTGCCCGCCCCGCCCGCACCCGTCCCGCCCGCTCGGCCCGTGCCGCCCGTGCCCGCACCGGCCGTGCCCGTCCCGTCAGCGCGGCGGGCGGCCGACCAGAGCGGCCAGAGCAGGGCCGGAACGGAGATGAGCAGGCAGGACAGGTACCGGGAGCTTTCCACCGGCGTGCGGCCCGCGGCGCTGCTGGCCGTGTACAGGGCGAGCGTCCCGACGGCCGCGCCCACCAGACCGAGCCGGACCGCTCCGCCGGTCGCCACGCTGGATCTTGGACAGTTGCCGTCGACCCTGAACGGCAACTGTCCAAGATCTGCGACGGGTGGGCGCAGCGCGCGCCAGGCCGAGAGGGTGGCCGCGAGGAGCAGCAGCGGGAGGGCGACCGCCCACCACGACTGGCCGGGCGTGCAGTGGCTCGGGGAGCAGAAGCCCATGCCCAGCGGCGGGCCGAGCACCAGCCCGCCGTGCAGCCGGTCCGCCCAGCCGGCGGGCTGCCCGGAGCCACCGGCGGCGAGCACCGCCGCGACCGGATTGCGCCCCGTCGCCAGGCTGTGCACCAGCAGCGGCCCGGCCCCGACGAGCGCGGCGGCACCGAGCAGCACGCCGGCCCGGCCGCGCAGCTCCCGCCGGCCGTATGCGAGAAGCACCGCGCCGGTCGCCGCCACGTACGGCAGCACCAGCGGGTCCACCCAGAGCATCAGCCCGGCCAGGAAGCCCCACCCCGCCCAGCGGGGCAGTCGGCGTCCCGGCCGGCCGGCCGCCAGGTCGTACGCCAGCACGGCCAGCGCCACCCCGGCCGCGTTCATCTCCGGGTACCCGCCCCCGGCGATGAGCTGGTTCTTCACCACCCGGTCCGAGCCGAGCGCCAGCAGCGCCACGACGAGCAGGGCGAACCAGTGGTCCCCGGTCAGCCGCAGCGTCAGCCGCCAGGCGAGCACGACGAAGACCGCGTACAGGGCTAGGACGGGCAGGCGCAGCCCGAGCGTCGACGGGCCGACCAGCGCGAACACCGGCGCGGCCAGGTAGGCCTCCAGCGTGCCCATGTACGCCTGGCCGTAGAACCAGACGGGGAACTCCTGCCCGCGGGAGATGTGCAGCGCGGCCAGGCCCATGGTGGCCTCGTCGCTGTTGGTCGGCGGCGCGTCGTGCAGCAGCAGCCCGAGGCGGTAGCCGGTACCGGCCACGACGGCGAGCACGGCGAGGACGGTCGGCAGTACGGGCCGCCGGTCGGGCGGGAGCGCGGGACGCGAGTCACGCCACCGCTGGCGTACGCCGACCGTCATGAGCCGATCATGGCAGTTTGCCGCCGGCCCGTGGTCGAACGGTGCCGGCGCGTCGCCGGGGTGGTCAGCCGGCGGTGACCGGAAGGCCCTCGCGGGCCTCGAGCGCCTGCCGGTAGAGCCGCCCGGCCCGGTACGACGAGCGCACCAGCGGCCCGCTCATCACGCCCGCGAAGCCGATCTCCTCGGCCTCCTCGCGCAGCTCGACGAACTCCTCCGGCTTGACCCAGCGGGTGACGGGGTGGTGCCGGGGGGTGGGGCGCAGGTACTGCGTGATGGTGATCAGCTCGCAGCCGGCCTCGTGCAGGTCGCGCAGCGCCTGGGAGACCTCGGCGCGCTCCTCGCCCATGCCCAGGATCAGGTTGGACTTGGTGACCAGCCCGTCGGCGCGGGCCTGCCGGATCACGTCCAGCGACCGCTCGTAGCGGAAGGCCGGCCGGATCCGCTTGAAGATCCGCGGCACGGTCTCCACGTTGTGGGCGAGCACCTCCGGCCGGGCGCCGAAGACCTCGGCGAGCTGCTCGGGGACCGCGTTGAAGTCGGGGATCAGCAGCTCGACGCCGCAGCCCGGCTGGAGGGCGTGGATCTGCCGGACGGTCTCGGCGTAGAGCCAGGCGCCGCCGTCGGGCAGGTCGTCGCGGGCCACGCCGGTGATGGTCGCGTAGCGCAGGCCCATCGAGACCACCGACTCGGCGACGCGGCGCGGCTCGTCGGCGTCGAACTCGGCCGGCTTGCCGGTGTCGATCTGGCAGAAGTCGCAGCGCCGGGTGCACTGGTCGCCACCGATGAGGAAGGTGGCCTCCCGGTCCTCCCAGCACTCGTAGATGTTGGGGCAGCCGGCCTCCTGGCAGACGGTGTGCAGCCCCTCGCGCGAGACGAGCCCGCGCAGCTGGGTGTACTCCGGTCCCATCTTGGCCTTGACCTTGATCCACGGCGGTTTGCGCTCGATCGGCGTCTCGGCGTTGCGCGCCTCGATCCGCAGGAGGCGCCGCCCCTCGGGGGCGGGCGTCGTCGTGCGCGCTGCCTGGCCGGTCGTCGGCGCGGAGTGCTCGATCGTCACAAAACCGAGCCTACGCCCGACGGCCGCCGTCGATGTAGTTCGGGCGACCGGCGTCACCCCGGGAGTCTTGTGACGCCGGACACCGAGGCCGGGAAAAACCAGTCACAGGAGCCCCGGCGGGGGTGCTAGCGTGCCCGCCAGAGCTGTGACGGAGCCGAGTAGCGCCCCGACCCGCCAGTTGAAGAGAGCCGCCGGTTGCTGCGAGGCGGTCTGGCGCCGGGCCCGCGAAGACCCTCCCGAGCTGCGGGAAGAACGGCGGATGGCCGGCGCGCCGCGCGCCTGCGCGGGCAGGCCGCACCGCCCAGTAGAGCCCGCCCGGCTGGCCCCGGTGAAAAGGCGACGAACGAGGCCCCCGTTCCGCGGGGGCGAAGGTGTGGTGGCACCGCGAGGTTTCCCGCTCGCCCACACCTGACGGGGTTGGGGCGACGCCCGCCACCCCGTTGGCAGGCGTCGCGATCGACCGAGAGGCAGCCCTGCCATGCAACGTGTCCTGTCCCGCCGACTCTCCGCCCATGTCGGCGTACCCGTCCGGATCGCCGGCTGGGTGCACCGCCGCCGGCTGCTCAAGTCGGTGGCCTTCCTGATCGTCCGGGACGCCGCCGGCCTGACCCAGGTGGTGGTCACCGACCCGGCCTTGCGCGCCGAGGTGGAGGCACTGACCGAGGAGACGGTCGTCGAGGTCACCGGCACGGTGGTCGCGAACCCGACCGCGCCCGCCGGGGTCGAGCTGACCGCGCCGACGGTACGACCACTCGGCCCGCCCGCCGTACCGCCGCCGTTCGACCTGTACCGGCCGGCGCTCACCGCGAGCCTGCCCACCCAGCTCGACCACGCGCCCGTCGCGCTGCGCCACCCCACCCGCTCGGCGGCGCTGCGCGTCTCGGCGGCGGCGGTGGCCGGCTTCCGGGCCGCGCTCGACGCCCGCGAGTTCGTGGAGATCCACACCCCGAAGGTGGTCGGCTCGTCCACCGAGAGCGGGGCGAACGTCTTCGGGCTGGACTGGTTCGGCCGGCCCGCGTACCTGGCGCAGTCGCCGCAGTTCTACAAGCAGCTCATGGTCGGCGTCTTCGAGCGCGTCTACGAGGTGGGGCCGGTGTTCCGGGCCGAGCCGCACGACACCGTCCGGCACCTGGCGCAGTACACCTCGCTCGACGCCGAGCTGGGCTTCGTCGCCGACCACCGGGACGTCATGGCCGTGCTGCGGCACACCGTGGCCGGCATGCTCGACGCGGTACGCGAGCGGGCCGGTGCCGCGCTCGCGACCCTCGGGGTGGCGGCGCCGGACGTGCCGGCCGAGATTCCCGCCGTGCACTTCACCGAGGCGCTCAGGATCGCCGGTGCGCCGGCCGACGAGCCGGACCTCGCCCCGGCGCACGAGCGGGCGCTGGGCGAGTGGGCGCGGCGGGAGCACGGCTCGGAGTTCCTCTTCGTCACCGGGTACCCGATGGCGAAGCGGCCCTTCTACACCCACCCGGACCCGGCGCGGCCCGCGTACTCGAACGGGTTCGACCTGCTCTTCCGCGGCCTGGAGCTGGTGACGGGCGGGCAGCGGCTGCACCGGCACGCCGACTACCTGGCGGCGCTCGCCGTCCGGGGCGAGCCGGTCGAGCCGTACGCCGGCTACGTGGACGCGTTCCGGCACGGCATGCCCCCGCACGGCGGCTTCGCCATCGGCCTGGAACGCTTCGTGGCCCGCCTGACGGGCGCAACCAACGTCCGAGAGGTCACCGCCTTCCCCCGCGACCTCCACCGCCTGACCCCCTAGCCCTCCCGGCTGCCCCTGCCCCCTGGCCCGCGTTGATCATGAAGTTGTTGTCGTCGGCATCGGCGTGTCGTGACAACAACTTCATGATCAACGGGGCGGGGCGGGTCGGGGGGAGGGTGGGGAAGAGTGGGGCGTTCAGGGTGGGCCTAGGAGGTCCCAGGGGTTGCCGGCTATGTCGCGGAAGACGGCGACCCGGCCGTACGGTTCCGTGCGCGGGGGCTTCACGAACTCGACGCCCGCCTCGACCATCCGCCGGTGGACGGCGTCGAAGTCGTCGACCTGGAGGAAGAAGCCGACCCGGCCGGCGACCTGGTCACCCACGGCCTGCGCCTGCCGGTCGCCGTCGGCGCGGGCCAGCAGCAGCCCGGTCTGCGCGCCGGGTGGGCGGACGACGACCCAGCGCTTCGGGCGGCCGTCGTTGGTCAGCGAGGGGGAGTCCTCGACCAGATCGAAGCCGAGCACGTCGGTGAAGAACTCGATGGCAGGGTCGTACTCGGCCACGACGATCGTGACCAGGTCGATCCGCACCGGTCAGGCCGTGACGAGGGTGGGCAGGTGGCGCTCGACGACCGGCAGCACGTCGGCCACGGACACCGGGCGGCCCAGCTCGGCGGTGAGCGAGGTGACCCCGGCGTCGCGGATGCCGCAGGGCACGATCCGGTCGAAGTGGCCCAGGTCGCAGTCGCAGTTGATGGAGAAGCCGTGCAGGGTCACCCCGCGGGCGACGCGGATGCCGATGGCCGCCACCTTGCGCGCCGGGCCCCGGTCGTCCTCGGGCACCCAGACCCCGCTGCGCCCCTCGACCCGGCCGGCGGTCAGCCCGAACTCGGCGCAGACGTCGATCAGCAGCTGCTCGGTGCGGCGGACGTAGGCGACCACGTTGACCGGGTCGGGCAACCGCACGATGGGGTAGCCGACCAGCTGCCCCGGGCCGTGCCAGGTGATCTTGCCGCCCCGGTCCACGTCGACGACCGGGGTGCCGTCCATGGGGCGGTCCCACGGCTCCGTGCGCTTGCCGGCGGTGTAGACGCTCGGGTGCTCCAGCAGCAGCACGGTGTCGCCGCGCTCGCCGGCCACCACCGACTCGTGCAGCCGGCGCTGCTCGTCCCAGGCGGCCTGGTAGTCGAGGACACCGGCGCGGACGGCCGTGAGGCCGGAGGTCGTCGTGGTCACGCCGCCAAGCCTAGACCCGTACCGGCCGGTCACCATCGGTGACGCGGCTCACGACGGGACCCTGCGGCGGGGCCGGCCGCCCGCGATCGGCCGGGGCGACGGCTCAGCCCTGCGGGACCCGCCACAGCCACACGTCGTCGACCCGCTCGGGCGGCCCGAGCAGCGACGTCACCGTACGCCGGACGGCCTCCTCGTCGACCGGCCACTTCGCCCCGTGCACCTCGTCGGGCAGCACGATCGTCTCGATCCGCCAGTGCCGCAGGTCGGCGCGGACCTCCTCGACGCTCCCCTCCGTGATGATCGGCACCAGCCCCGTTCGGCCGGCCTGGTCCATCAGCGCGCCGAACGGGCGCGGCGGCGGGCCGATCCGTCCCCGGCCGTCCGGGCCGCCGGGGCCGAGGAAGAAGCCGGAGGGGATGGCGAACTCGCCCTGCCGGTGTGCCAGCGCGTACGCCTGCCAGCGCTGGCCGTCGGGGTAGACGTCGAGGGTCAGCGGCACCGGGGTCAGCACCCCGCCGGGGGAGACGTACTCCCGCCACGTCCCGGCGGTGATGAAGCGCGGGATCGGCTCGCGTTCGATGGTCAGCAGCGGCGTCGGCACGAGCGGCAGCAGCGCCAGCGCGAACCCCGCCCACCAGGCCAGCCGCGTCCGGCGGCGCCGGGGCGGATCGGCGCGGAGCTGGTCGACGGCGTACGCGAGCAGCACCCCGATCACCGGCGCCACGACCAGCGCCAGCCGGGCGGGCAGGGCGGCGTTCACCACCGGCAGGTGCCCGAGCAGGTCGAACGGCATCGGCAGGTCCGTACGACGGCCGTCGACCTTGGCCTCGGGGCCGAAGGAGAGCACGGTGAAGACGACGGCGGTCACGCCCAGCGCCCAGAGCGTCGCCCGGCGGGCCGCGTCGGCCCGGCGCCACAGCGCCACGAAGCAGGCGACGGTGAGCAGCAGCAGCCCGATGCCGAAGAACGAGTTCTCCTCGGTCGGGTTCGGCGCCAGCCGGGTGCCCAGGCCCGCCTCCCCGGCCAGCGAGCGGCGCGGGTACGCCCCGTAGGCGACGACGTCCTCGGAGTGGATGACCGCGTCGAAGCCGGTGCCGTGGAAGCGCTGCGGGCCGGCGAAGTGCAGCCACAGCGGGTACGCCAGCAGCACGCCCGCGACGACGGCGGTCACGCCGAGGCCGCGTAGGAAGGTCGGCAGCGCCGCGCGGGCCTCGGCGCGGCGGGCCGGGTGCAGTGCCCAGACGGCGACGAAGACGCCGAGCGCCAGCGCGGTGAAGAAGAGCCCCTCGGCGGCGATGGAGAAGGCGACGGCGACGAGCACGCCGAGGATCGCGCCATCGCGCAGCGGGTGCCGGGAGCGGCGCAGCGCGAAGGTCCGCCAGATCAGCAGCGGCACCAGCCAGCCCGCCGTCCAGTTCAGGTGGGCGTTGGCGTGCGAGACCATGCCGGGGGAGAAGCCGATGAACAGCCCGCCCACGGCGGCGGCGAGCGGGCTGCGGACGAGGTGCCGGGAGAGCAGCCAGTACCAGGCGAGCGCGGTGGCGGCCAGGTTGAGGGTGAGGATCACCAGGAACGTGGCAGGCGGCCCGATCAGGTACGTCAGCGGCGCGAAGACCACCGCGTACACGGTGATCGAGGTGTTGACCGCGAGGTTCACCCCGTCGGGGACGTTGACCAGGTACGTGAAGAGCGGGTTGTCGCCGTGGGTCACCGCGTGGCCGCCGAAGGCCAGCAGCCACTCGAAGAGCGCCTGGTCGCTGGAGTTGACCGTGATGGCGCGGCCGTTCGGGTCCTGCCACAGCCCGCTGGTCACCCAGACGGCGAGCGCCAGCGCGACCAGCGCCACGATCAGGTCGGCCCGCCGGTGGCGGACGACGCGGGGCGGCGAGGCCGGCGAAGGCGCCAGGGACGGGGAGGTCGGCACGCAGCGGACGTTACCAACCGCACCGGGGCACGCCGGTCAGGACGCACATCCTCCGGGCGCGGAATGTGTGACCGTGCCCCATGTCACACCATCGACGCATCGACGTAACGTCGCGGCAATTCGCGGGTGACCCAGTTCACACCCCGTCCCCAGGAGGCCCCGTGCGCCGCTCCCCGTCCCTGCTCTCCCGGCTGACCGGCGCGGTCGCCGGGATGGTCCTCGCCGCCGCCGCGGTGGCGACCGTCGCCGCCCCCGCCCAGGCCGCCACCCTCACCCAGGTCACCAACTTCGGCTCCAACCCCGGCAACCTCGCCATGTACGCGTACCGGCCGGACAACCTGCCGGCGGGGGCCCCGGCCGTCGTGCTGCTGCACGGCTGCACCCAGAACGCGGCCGGCTACTTCGCCAACTCCGGCTGGCAGAAGTTCGCCGACCAGTGGAAGTTCACCCTGATCGTGCCGCAGCAGTCCAGCGCCAACCAGCCGCTGAGCTGCTTCAACTGGTTCGTCGAGCAGGACATCACCCGAGGCTCCGGCGAGGCCCTGTCGATCAGGCAGATGGTCGACCACGCCAGGAACAACTACGGCACCGACGCCCGCCGGGTGTTCGTCAGCGGCCTCTCCGCCGGCGGGGGGATGAGCGCGGTCATGCTGGCCACCTACCCGGACGTCTTCGCCGCCGGCTCGGTCGTCGCCGGCCTGCCGTACCGCTGCTCGCCGCCCGCCTCCACCAGCACCTGCCAGTACAGCGGGGTGAACAAGACCCCGCAGGAGTGGGGCAACGCGGTCCGGGCCGCGTACCCCGGGCACACCGGCCCGCGCCCCCGGGTCGCCATCTGGCACGGCACGTCGGACTCCACAGTCGTACCGGCCAACGCCACCGAGCTGCGCGACCAGTGGACCAACGTCCGGGGCGTCTCGCAGACCCCCACCAGCACCGCGTCGCTGCCCGCCAACACCAGCCTGGAGGTGTACGGCAACAACGACGTCCGCGTCTACCGGGTCTCCGGCATGGGTCACGGCACCCCGGTCGACCCGGGCCCGGGTGCCGAGCAGTGCGGCACCGCCGCCGCGTACATGCTGGACACCATCTGCTCGGCGTACCACGACGCGGTCTTCTTCGGCCTGAACGGCGGGACGAACCCCACCCCGACGCCGACGGCGAGCCCCACCGCGTCCCCGACCGCGAGCCCCACGGCCTCCCCGACCGCCAGCCCGACCACGGCGCCGACCTGCGTCACGGCCAGCAACTACGCGCACGTCACCGCCGGCCGCGCCTACCAGTCCGGCGGCTACGCCTACGCCAACGGCTCGAACCAGCGGATGGGCCTCTACAACACCTTCTACACCAGCACCCTCAAGCAGACCGGCCCCAACCACTGGGTGATCGGCTGCTGATCCCGCTCCGGCACGTCGGTCACGAAGTTGTCGTCACCCCGACCCGCGCGGCGTGACGACAACCTCGTGGTCGACCGGCTCAGGGGGCGGTGAGGGCCGCGTGCAGGGCGGCGGCCAGGGTGGGATGGCGGTAGGTGAAGCCCGCCCCGGTGAGCACGCCCGGGAGGACGCGGGTGCTGGTCAGCGCCTCGTGCGCGAAACCGCCCAGCACCACCTTCAACGCCAGCGCCGGGATCGGGACGATCGCCGGCCGGCGCAGCTGCCGGGCCAGCTCCCGGGTGAACTCGGCGTTGGTCACCGGGGCCGGCCCGACCAGGTTGACCGGTCCCACCAGGTCGTCGCGCTCCAGCAGGAACCGGACGGCGTCCAGCCAGTCCGCCATGGAGATCCACGGCAGCCACTGCCGGCCGCTGCCGAGCCGCCCCGCGATGCCCAGCCGGAAGGGCAGCAGTTGCGGCTTGAGCAGCCCGCCGTCGCGGTGCAGTGGCAGCCCGGTGCGCAGCCGCGCGACGCGTACGCCCGCGTCCTCGGCCGGCCGGGTCGCGGCCTCCCAGACCCGGCAGACGTCGGCCAGGAAGCCCTCGCCCGCCGGGGCGTCCTCCTCGACCGCCCGGTCGCCGGTGTTGCCGTACCAGCCGACCGCCGAGGAGTTCAGCAGTGCTCTCGGCCGGTCGGCCTCGGGCAGGCCGGCGATGGTGATCGCCAGCGTGGTGGTGGTGTCGACCCGGCTGGACCGGATCAGCTGCCGGTACCCGTCGTTCCACCGTTTGTCGCCCACGCCCGCGCCGGCCAGGTTGACGACCGCGTCCGCGTCCGCCACCACCGCAGGGTCGAGCTGCGCGGCGGACGGGTTCCACTGCCGCTCGTCGGCGGTGCGCGGCGGCCGGCGGACCAGCCGGGTGACCTGGTGGCCGTCCGCCGTGAGCCGGTCGACCAGCCGGGTGCCGAGGAAGCCGGACGCGCCGGCCATGAGGATCCGCATGCTCCCATCTTCGGGTACGGAGGGCGGATCGGATGCGCTGTGGCGGGCGCGCACCTCAGCGGGCACGACGCCGCCGGCCGACCGGCCGACCGGCCGGCGGCGTCGCGCCGGATCAGCAGCCGGCGGTGCGCGTGTAGTTCTGCGTCCCGAAGTAGAGCGCCAGGTTGCCGCTGAAGCGCACCTTGATGTCGCTGCCGTTCAGGCGCTGCTCGTAGTGCAGGTGGGAGCCGGAGGAGCCGCCGCTGTTGCCCACGTAGCCGATGGTGGTGCTGTAGCCGACGGACTGGCCGACCGAGACGTTGAACCCGCTGAGGTGGGCGTAGTAGGTGGTGTACCCGTTGCCGTGGTTGATCCGCACGTACCGGCCGTAGCTGGTGTCGCCGAGGTTGGCGACGACGTCGACCGTGCCCGGGGCGCTGGCCTTGACCGGATCGCCGTGGTCGTTGGTCCGGTTGAAGTCGATCGCGTACTGCGGGCTGTGGGTGGTGCGGGTCTGGCCGGACCACGTCTGGTTGCACGGGAACGGCGTGCGGAACGACGGCGCGGCGGCGGCGGGTGACGCCGGCACCAGGAACGCGGCGGTCGCCAGCAGGGCGGCGCTGAGGGAACTCGTCAGGCGGGTACGCATCCGAACCTCCACGGTCATAACCTTCGATCTATCTGCCGGATGATGTCAGAAAGTTCCGGCGACCGGAAGCGTCCCCACCCTGGCGCACCAGCGCGCTGCGAGGGTGCCGTTCCGCCTCGATTGCCGTCGATGCGTCGCTCAGGCGGCGAGACGGGCCAGCACCGGCGTGAGCGGGTCGAGTGCGTCCTCGCGTACGACGAAGCGGGTGACGCCCCAGCGGCGCCGGTGTGCGGCGACCGCCGTGACGATCTCGTCCTCGGTGCCGATGAGCACGAACGGCGTCGCGAGCAGCTCGGGCACGCTCAGCCCGACGTCGGCCGCCGTGGGTGCGGCGGCGGCCTCGGCGTCGTCGGTGACGGCCACGTGCTGCACGAGGGCCTCCAGCACCGGCGGCTCGGCCCGCCCGGCCGCGCCGGCCGCCACGCAGGCGAGCTGCTGCTCGATGTCGGCCTCGCGCCAGCGCACCGTGTGCGCGTAGCCGTCGGGCAGGGTGCGACCGAGCCCGGAAAGCCCGACCACGTCGGCGTGCGCGCCGGCCCAGCGCAGCATCGCGGAGTTCGCCGTGCCGAGGGTGAACGGGATCCGCCGCTGCACCGGGCGCGGGGTCTCCAGCCGCGCGCCCCGCAGCACCAGGTCGGGGGAGTCGACGGTGACCTCCTCGCCGTCGAGCAGGGCGCGGACGGCCTCGGCCACGGCCAGGCAGCGGCGCACCCGCCCGGCGACGTCGGGGCGCTCGCGGCCGACCGCGCGCCACTCGGCGGGGGTGTGGCCGGCGCCGAGGCCGAACCGGGCCCGCCCGCCGGAGAGCAGGTCGAGGGAGGCCACGTCCGAGGCGAGCAGCATCGGCTCGCGGACGCCGGCGTTCGAGACGTACGAGCCCAGGCCGATCGTCGAGGTCACCGCCGCGGCGGCGGCCAGCGAGACGAAGGGGGACGCCGCCGAACCCGGATGGTCGGCGGTGAACAGGGTGTCGAAGCCGGCCGCCTCGGTCCGCCGGGCCAGGTCCAGCCAGCCCGGGCCGTCGGACGGGACCGCCTGGAGGGAGAAGATCGCCATGCTCCCACCCTGCCCGGGCGCTGCCTACCGGCCAAGCCCGACGACCGCGATTCTGCTACCGGCAGACCCCGGGCCGGGTCGAACGCCGAGTCGACCCCCGTGGTGCCGCCGGCGCTCTCGCCCGGGTGCGGGTCAGCGGACCGGTCCAGGGTCACGGTCGAGCGGCGGGAGCGGAACCCCGAGGAGGCCCTCGGTGCTGCCCTCGGTCAGCTCGTTGAGCGCGCGCACGAGCTTCTTCTCCTCATAGACGAAGTGCGTCTCGAGCAGGGCGGCGAGAGTGTCCAGTTCGGCCCGCATCTCGTCGGGCGGCGCGGCCCCACCGACCAGTTCCTCGACCCGGCGCAGGGCCTCGGCCACGATGTGGTGGTCGGCCTCCAGCTCGCGCAGCACCGGGGCCAGCTCGGGCACCCGCTCGCCCAGCACCCGGAACGCCCCGGCGTCCTCGCCGTTGTGGTGCCGGGTCAGTGCCGCGCAGAAGGCCAGGCAGTGGGCCCGCAGGTCCCTCGGCCGTACGCCGGGGTCACCCACCCCCTCGCGCAGGCGGGCCAACTCCTCGCGGAGCCAGAGGTGGATCTCGACCAGCTGGTTGCCGAGGGCCCGCAGGCGCTCGTGCGGCGTGATGGGGGGCATGTGTGTCCCATGCTGTCCCGCGCCTCCATGCCCTCGGCGGTCTGCTTGCCGGGTGCACCGCGACGCTGCGCCCACCCTACGACAGCAGGCGCGGCGACACGTGCCCGGTCAGGGCCGGCGGACCGGCCGGACGGAGACCAGCTCCTCCAGCCCGACGAAGTCGGTCGGGCTGGTGGTGTAGAGCGACAGTCCGTTCGCGTACGCGATGGAGGCGATCATCAGGTCCGCCAGCCGGCGGCGGGTGGTGCGCCCCGTGGCCAGGACCGCACTGGTGACCAGGCCGAAGGCCCGCGCGGCCTCGGCGTCGAAGGGCAGCGGCTCGAACACGGCCTCGGCATGCTGGAGGACGCTGGTCCGCCGGGCCCGCTCGGCGCGGTCGTCGGTGTGGTGCGGGCCGGCGGAGAGCTCCGCGAGCGTCACGGCGCTGATCACCATCTGCTCGGGCAGGTCCTCCGGGCCGAGGGCGCCGAGATGGATCACGACGTTCGTGTCGATCAGGCCACGGACCGGCGCCTCACCACTCACGGCTGAACGGGTCCTGCTCGACCGACGAATCGATGTCCGCGCGGAACCTCTCGTCGTCGAGTACGGGGGCCGTCGCGAAGGCGGCGAGCACCTCCGCCCGGGGGACGAACGTGCGCCGGCGCAGCGGGATGAGCTTTCCGACGGGGGTGCCGTTGCGCGTGATGACGAAGGACTCGCCGGACTCGACGTGCCGCATGATCGCGCCCGAGTCGTTGCGCAGCTCCCGCTGCGTTATCTCCCGATGAGCGTGCTCTGCCACGACACGATCCTAGTCCAGGGTGCTACGGAGTGCTACGACCCTGCGGGGGAGCGGTGTGCTCCGGTGCCAACTGTCAGGTCGACGGCTCGTCCGGGGTGGGCTCGCGCCAGCGGGCGCGCCAGGCGGCCTCGTGCGCCTCGTGGATGGTCTTCTCCTCGAAGACCATCTCGCGCAGGGCGCGCCGGGAGTCCGCCATGACCACCGCCTCGACGGCCACCAGCCCGACGCAGATCGCGGTGAGCAGGGTGAGGGCGGCCAACCCCGGCAGCCGTTGGCCGACGGGAAGGGTGGCGGCCAGGAGCAGCACGGCACCGACCCTGGTCCACGACACGGTGCGCAGGGTGCGCCACTGGAACAGCATGTTCGCGCACAGGTAGCAGGCGACCCCGCCGAACAGCAGCAGGACGCCGGGGCCCTGCGTGGGGTCCCCGACGGGCGTGCCCGGATCGGCGACCTGGTGCACGATCTCCTCGGCGCCGAGGGCGAACAGGATGATCCCGGCGATCATCGGCAGGTACATGTAGGCGTACGCGTCGCGGGCCATCGAGACCCGGGGCCGGCCCTCGGCCGCGTGCAGGGCTATCCGGGCGGCCGGTGCGATCACGTCGTAGTGCGCCCACCACAGCGCGGCCGTGAAGAAGATGCCGAGCACCGCCGCGGCGACCGCCGGCCAGGTCGGCGGCTGGCCGAGCAGGTTGCTGCCGACGCCGACGGAGATGACGGACTCGCCCAGGGCGATGATCAGGATCAGGTCGTAGCGCTCGGTCCAGTGCTCGGCGGAGGTCACCGTCCAGCCCCAGGCGCCGGCGACCAGGCCCATGCCGTACTGGAGCAGGACGACGCTGACCCACAGGCCGTCGCGCAGCATCGCCGCCCGGCCCGGGTCGTCGATCTGCGGCGGGATCAGCGCGGCGGAGATGAGCAGCAGGGTGCTGACCGCCATCTCCGGTGAGTACTTCAGCAGCAGCCGACGCTCCCCGGGTCTCTCCTGCGCGACGTGCCAGTACAGCGCCAGGTGCACGCCCCGGATCACCACGTAGCTGAGCGCGACCACCATCGGTCCGGCGGCCACGTCGGTCGCGTCGCTGAAGGCCTGGGGGAGGGAGAGTGCGAAGCAGAAGAGCGCGGCCATGCCGATGACCATCAGCACGGGGACGAAGCCCTCGCCGAGCCGGACCCGGGTGGCGACCACGCAGTGCACCACCCAGCACCACCAGAGCACGGCGAGCACGAGCATGGCGTGCCCGAGCTGCCATCCGGAGATGTTGGCGGCGGTGGCGCGGGTGATGATGAAGAACGAGAAGACGAAGACCAGGTCGAAGAAGACCTCGAACCGGTCGACCCGGGCGCCGGGGGCGATCGAGACGGCCGGTCCCAGCCGCTCGCGCCACCGGATGCCGCCCACCTCATCCACTCTGGCAGCGCCCTGTCGTCGCCGGGCCGGAATCGCGTGAGCGTGCCGAGGGCCGGGGGCGACGGTGGACGAGGCGGCCGGAACGGCGACGGGCGCCCCGGTCGGTGACCGGGGCGCCCGTCGGGTGGTCCAGGCGGGAACTACAGGCCGAGCTCGGCCTCGAAGTTGCCCGACTCCAGCCGCTCCTTGACCGCGACCAGGAAGCGGGCGGCGTCCGCGCCGTCGATCAGCCGGTGGTCGTACGACAGGGCCAGGTAGACCATCGACCGGACGGCGATGACCTCGCCCAGCTCCGGGTCGTTGACGACGACCGGACGCTTGACCACGGCACCCGTGCCGAGCATCGCCGACTGCGGCGACGGCACGATCGGGGTGTCGAAGAGGGCGCCCCGGCTGCCGGTGTTGGTCAGCGTGAAGGTCGCCCCGGCGATCTCGTCCGGGCTGATCTTGTTGGTCCGGGTGCGCTCGGCCAGGTCGGCGATCCGCTTGGCGATGCCACCCAGGTTCAGGTCGCCCGCGCCGTGGATCACCGGCACCATCAGGCCCCGCTCGGTGTCCACGGCGATGCCGAGGTTCTCCGAGTCCGGGTAGGTGATCGTGCCGGCGTCGAGGTCCATGCTGGCGTTCACGATCGGGTACGCCTGCAGCGCCTCGACCGCCGCGAGGGCGAAGAACGGCAGGAACGACAGCTTGACGCCGTGCCGCTGCTGGAACGACTCCTTGGCCTGCGCCCGCAGCTTGGCGACCTTGGTGACGTCCACCTCGACCACGGTGGTCAGCTGCGCCATCTCGTGCAGCGACTGCTGCATCCGCTTGGCGATCGTCGCGCGGATCCGGGGGAGCTTCTCGGTGCTGCCGCGCTTGGCGCTCGGCTGCGGCTTGGCGGCCGGCTTGGCCGGGGCAGCCGCGGCGGGCTGCTGCGCCGGGGCCGGCGCAGCCTTGGCGGCCTTCGCCTTCTCCGCCGCCTCCAGCACGTCCTGCTTGCGGATCCGGCCGCCGACGCCGGTGCCGTTGACCGAGGAGAGGTCGACGCCGTGCTCGCTGGCCAGCTTGCGCACCAGCGGGGTCACGTAGCCGGCGGCCTCCTCGCCGCCCTGGGCGGGCGCCGACGGGCGCTGCTGGGCCGGGGCCGACGGCACGGCCTTCTGCTCGGCCTGTGCGGGCTGCGCCGAGGTCTCGGCCTCCGCCGACGGCTCGTTGTACGACATGCCCGGGGTCGGCTCCTCGGCCTTGGGCTCCGGCTTGGCCTCGGCCTTCGGCTCCGGCTTCGGCTTCGGCTCGGGCTTGGCCTCCGCCTTGGGCTCGGGCTTCGGCTCCGGCTTCGCCTCGGCCGGGGCGGCGCCGGCGGCACCGATCACGGCCAGGTCGGCGCCGACCGCGGCGGTCTCGTCCTCGGGAACCTTGATCTCCAGGACCGTGCCGGCCACCGGCGACGGGATCTCGGTGTCGACCTTGTCGGTGGAGACCTCGAGCAGGGGCTCGTCGACCTCGACGGTGTCGCCGACCTGCTTGAGCCAGCGGGTGACGGTGCCCTCGGTGACGCTCTCGCCCAGCGCCGGCATCTTGACCGGGGTGCCCTCGCCCGACGGCGCCGGCGCGGCCTGCGCCTGGGTCTCCGGCTCCTCGACGGCCGGCTGCTCCGCCTCGGCCTGCGGCTCCTCGGCGGCCTCGGCAGCCTCCTCGGCCGGCTCCTCCTGCTGCGGGGCGGTCTCGCCGCCGCCGGTGGACTCGCCCTCGCCCGCGATCACGGCCAGCTCGCTGCCGACCTCGGCGGTCTCGTCCTCGCCGACCACGATCCGGCTCAGCACGCCCGCCGCCGGGGACGGGATCTCGGTGTCGACCTTGTCGGTCGACACCTCGAGCAGGGGCTCGTCGACCTCGACGGTGTCGCCCTCCTGCTTGAGCCAGCGCGTGACGGTGCCCTCGGTGACGCTCTCACCGAGCCGGGGCATGGTGACCGATACCGGCATCTTCAAAGACTCCTTCATTCCCCTGGTGGGATCATCGCCCGTCGCCGGACGCCGCGGTTGTCGTGATCAGGCGTGTGCGTGCAGCGGCTTGCCGGCGAGCGCCAGGTGCGCCTCGCCCAGGGCCTCGTTCTGCGTCGGGTGGGCGTGCACGAGCTGCGCCACCTCGGCCGGGTACGCCTCCCAGTTGTAGATGAGCTGCGCCTCGCCGACCATCTCACCGACCCGGGCGCCGACCATGTGCACGCCGACGACGGGGCCGTCCTCCACCCGGACGAGCTTGACGAAGCCGGCCGTCTTGAGGATCTGGCTCTTGCCGTTGCCGCCCAGGTTGTAGTTGTAGGTCTTGACCTTGTCGGCGCCGTACTGCTCCTTGGCCTTCGCCTCGGTCAGGCCGACCGACGCCAGCTCCGGGTCGGAGTAGGTGACGCGGGGGATGCCGACCTCGTCGATGACGGCCGGGTTCTGCCCGGCGATCTCCTCGGCGACGAAGATGCCCTGCTGGAAGCCCCGGTGGGCGAGCTGGAGGCCGGGCACGATGTCGCCGACGGCGTAGACGTTCGGCACGCTGGTGCGCAGCCGCTCGTCGGTCAGCACGTAGCCGCGGTCCATCTTGACGCCCTGCTCCTCGTAGCCGAGGTCGGCGGTGTTCGGGCCGCGGCCGACGGCGACCAGCAGCAGCTCGGCCTCGACGGTGTCACCGCCGGCGATGGTGACCTTGACGCCCTTGTCGGTCTTCTCGACCTTCTCGAACGGCTTGCCGACCTTGAAGTTGATCTTCCGCTTGCGGAACGCCCGCTCCAGCGCCTTCGAGGACTCCTCGTCCTCGGCCGCGACCAGCCGGGGGAGCGCCTCGACGATCGTGACGTCCACGCCGAAGGACTTCCACACGCTGGCGAACTCGACGCCGATCACGCCACCGCCGAGCACGATCGCCGAGGCCGGGACCCGGTCGAGGGTGAGCGCGTGGTCGCTGGTGATGACCCGCTCGCCGTCGACCTCCAGGCCGGGCAGGCTCTTCGCGTACGAACCGGAGGCCAGCACGATGTTGCGGCCGGTGTAGCGCTTGCCGTCGACCTCGACGACGTTCTTGCCGACCAGCTTGCCGTGGCCCTCGACGATGGTGATCGACTTGTTGCCCTTGAGCATGCCCTGCAGGCCCTTGTAGAGCCGGGAGATCACGCCGTCCTTGTAGGCGTTGACCCCCGCCATGTCGATGCCGACCAGCTCGGCCTTCACGCCGAACTGCTCCGACTCGCGGGTCTGGTCGGCGATCTCGGCCGCGTGCAGCAGCGCCTTGGTCGGAATGCAACCGTTGTGCAGGCAGGTGCCGCCGAGCTTGCCCTTCTCGACCAGCGCGACCTTCAGGCCCAGCTGGACGGCGCGCAGGGCGGTCGCGTAGCCGCCGCTGCCACCTCCGAGGATGACGATGTCGAAGGTTGCGTCGTTCGGCTCGCTCACGTCCAACTCCCAGGTCGCGTCACTGCTTCGGGGGTCACGGCGGGGCAACACGGGCACACCCCACCTCGGTCATCTTGTCACCACCGCCCGCCGCCCGCGTAGTGAGGTGCCCAACGACACGTCCGTGACACGTACGCTTGGCACTGACTTCGATGACGGACTGAGGGGGAGACGCTCGGTGGGACTGTTCCGGCGACGCAAGAAGACGCGGGCGGTCAGCCTCGACCGGGCCGCCGACCGCGCCGATCTGGAGCACCTCGAGGGCTTCGTCCGCAGCCGGCGTGGGGTCGAGGCCTACATCGAGCCGCGGACCACCGTCACCGAGACCACGGTCATGCTGATCGCCGACGACGGGGAGTGGACCCGCCGTCGCATCGACGGTCCCGACGGCGCCCGCCGCTTCGCGTACCGGATGGGCATCCCGGTCTACGACGTGCGGCTGATGGGCTACCCGCAGCGGATGCGCGACTACAACGAGCGCCGCAAGCGCCGCCCCGAGCTGTATTGAGTCGGTGCTCGGCCGGGTGGGAACGCAAGGAGGGCCCCTCGCCGAGCGAGGGGCCCTCCTTCGCGTACGTCAGCCGTTGGCGGCGACGTCCTCCACCAGCTGGACGAGCGTGCGGACCGGTACGCCCGTGCCGCCCTTGGTCCAGTAGCCGGTCGCCTCGCCCGAGTGGTAGCTCGGGCCCGCGATGTCGATGTGCGCCCAGTCGACGTCGGCGCTGACGAACTCCCGCAGGAACACCCCGCCCTGGAGCATGTGCCCCGCCCGGTCCATGCCGGCGTTGACCTGCGAGATGTCGGCGACGTCGGAGTCCATGCCCTTGCGCACGTCGTCCGGCAGCGGCATCGGCCACGCCGGCTCGCCGACCGCGTCGCCGGCGGTGCGGACCCGCTCGCACAGCTCGGGGCTGCCCATCACGCCGGCGATCCGCTTGCCCAGCGCGACGACCTGCCCGCCCGTGAGGGTGGAGGTCTCGAAGAGGTAGTCGCAGCCGTCCTCGCAGGCCCGCGCCATCGCGTCGGCCAGGATCATCCGGCCCTCGGCGTCGGTGTTGAGCACCTCCACCTTCTTGCCGTTGTACATGCTGATCACGTCACCCGGCCGGTACGACCGCCCGGACGGCATGTTCTCCGCCATCGGCAGGTAGGCCGTCACGGCCACCGACGGCTTGAGCGCGGCGACCGCCAGCATGGTGGCGGCCACCGCGGCGGCGCCTCCCATGTCGGACTTCATCTCCCACATGCCCTGCGCCGGCTTGATCGAGATGCCGCCGGTGTCGAAGGTGATGCCCTTCCCGACGAGCGCCACCCGCTTGCCGTTGCCGCCGCCGGTCGGGGTGTAGGTCAGCTTCACCAGCCGCGGCGGGGCCTCCGAGCCCTGCCCGACGGCGATGATGCCGCCGTAGCCGCCGGCGGCCAGGGCCGCCTCGTCGAGCACCTCGACCGTCAGGCCGGCCTCCCGGGCGGAGTCCGCCACCGAGTCGGCGAAGGACGGCGGGCGCAGCTCGTTCGGGGCGGTGTTGACCCAGTCCCGGCTGCGCCGGACCGCGCCGCACACCACCTGGGCGCGGGCGATCTCGGCCTGGGCTCCGGCGTCACCGGCGTCCGGCACGGCGACCAGCACCTCGGCCACCGGCTCCCGCCGGGACGGCTGCGGCCGGGTCTTGTAGCCGGCGAAGCGGTAGCCGCCGAGCAGCGCGCCCTCCGCCACCGCACGCAGCGCCGCAGGCGCGTCGGCGTCGTCCGGCAGCGGCAGCGCGAGCGCCACCCGCGGCGCGCCCGCGAGCGCCCGTACGGCCCCGCCGGCGGCCCGGCGCAGGGTCTCCGGGGCCGGGGCGGCGCCGGTCGGCTCCGGGCCGAGCCCGACGGCGGCGACCACCGGGGCGGTCACGGTGCCCAGCGTGGCCAGCTTGATCACCTCTCCGGGGGCGCCGGTCGCGCCGAGCAGGGCCAGCGTCTCGGTCAGCTTGCCGTCGAAGGCGGCGGCGATGCTCTCCGCGCCGCTGGCCAGCAGCAGGGTTCCGGCCAGGCCGGTGGTGGCGTCCTGCTCGCCGGTCTGGCTGTGCAGGCCGATCACGATCGCGTCGACGGCGAGCTCGGCGGGGTCGGTGTCGACCAGGCTCAGGGTGGTGCTGGGCGATGTCACTGAAGCTACTCCGGGCGGGCCGGGCCGGTCGCGTCGTCGCGTACCGGCGATGGAGGTCTCCGGCGGAACGTACCCGTCGGAGGTCGGGGCTGTCCCGTCGACGGCTCCGACGGGTCCCGCCGATGCTAACCAGCCGCCCAGCTCCCGGTAAGTTCCCACCCATGACCGACGTGACCTCCGACGCCGCCGCGACCCGGCTGCGCCGTTCCCCGCTGCACGAGCGGCACACCGCTCGCGGCGCCAAGTTCGCCCCGTTCGGTGGCTGGGAGATGCCGCTGGAGTACGCCGGGGGCGGGGTGCTGAAGGAACACACCTCGGTGCGGACCGGGGTGGGCGTGTTCGACGTCTCCCACCTGGGCAAGGCGCGGGTCACCGGGCCGGGCGCGGCGGAGTTCGTCAACGCCTGCCTCAGCAACGACCTGGGCCGGATCGGGCCGGGCCGGGCGCAGTACACCCTCTGCTGCGACGACGCCACCGGCGGCGTGGTGGACGACATCATCGCCTACCTGCACGCCGACGACCACGTCTTCCTCATCCCGAACGCCGCGAACACCGCCGAGGTGGTGCGCCGGCTGCGCGCCGCCGCCCCGGCGTCGGTCACGGTCACCGACGAGCACGAGGCGTACGCCGTCCTCGCCGTGCAGGGCCCGCGTTCGGCCGAGCTGCTCGACGCGCTGGGCCTGCCGACGGGGCACGACTACATGAGCTTCTCCACCGCGACGCTCGACGGGGTGGAGCTGACCGTATGCCGCACCGGCTACACCGGGGAGCTGGGCTACGAGCTGGTGGTGCCGGCGGCCGACGCGGTCGCGGTCTGGGACGCGCTCTTCGCGGCCGATCCCGAGCTGCGCGCCTGCGGGCTGGCCGCCCGGGACACCCTGCGCACCGAGATGGGCTACCCGCTGCACGGTCAGGACCTGTCGCCGGAGATCACCCCGGTGCAGGGCCGCTCCGGCTGGGCGGTCGGCTGGGACAAGCCGGCCTTCTGGGGCCGCGACGCGCTGCTCGCGGAGAAGGCCGCCGGCCCCAGGCGTACGCTGCGCGGCCTGGAGGCGGTCGACCGGGCGATCCCGCGCCCCGGCATGACGGTGCACGTCGGCGACGCGGAGGTCGGCACGATCACCAGCGGCACGTTCTCGCCGACGAAGAAGCAGGGTGTCGCCCTCGCCCTCCTCGACACCGCCGCGAAGCTGACGGACGGCGACCTGGTGGAGGTCGACATCCGCGGCCGCCGCGCCCAGATGCGCGTCACCCGCCCCCCGTTCGTAACCCCCTCGGTGCGCTGACCCTGCGGGAGGGCAGGGGCAGGGGGTCAGAGTGGGGGGTGGGGGCGTTCGCCGGCGTCCAGGACGGCCTGGGTCCAGCCGCCCTCGATGACGCCGGTGCCGTCGAGGACGGCCCAGTCGACGACGTCGGTGGCCTCCACGACGACCGGGGAGCCGATGCGCACGGTCGGGTCGGTGTTGGCGTCGCAGGCGCTGGCGGCCACGATCCGCTCCGGGGTGTCCCACGAGGTCACCCCGGCCCAGACGAGCTCCGGGCCGTCGTCGCCGGGCAGGCCGTACTTGACCACGAGCTGCGTCTCCGGCGGGAGCTGGCCGGCGAGGAACCGGGCCCGGATGTCGCCCAGCCCGGCCCGGGCGGTGGCGACCGCCCTGCTCATCGCGTCGCCCGCCCGGGCGTAGCGCACGTCCGGCTGGATGCCGGCGAAGAGGGTGGCGCAGGCGGCGGCGTAGTAGCGGCCGTCCGGCCCCGGGTGCCCGGCGGGCGGGCGCAGGCTGAGGAACGAGTCGGCGTCGGGGTCGGTGGCCGGGTCCAGCTCCAGGCGCAGCAGTACCGGCGCCGTCGCGCCGTGCTGTTCCGGATTGCCGTACGCCACCGCGATGTCGTGCCCGGTCACCGTGGCCAGCACCGGCAGCTGCACGAACGCCGGCACCTCCTCCCCGGAGAGCCCGTCGGTCCAGTCCCGCAGCAGCCGCCGGGCGGCCCCGGTCATCACCGCGCCCCAGGCCCGGGTCAGGTGGTCCGGCACGCCCTGGGTCTGCAACTCCAGCAGCCCGAAGCGGCGCAGCCCCTTCGTGGTGAACCAGAGCCCCTCGGCGTCGGAGGAGTAGGGCACCAGCACCCAGTCGACCAGCCGGATCCGCCCCTGGTCGTCGGGGAGCGAGCGCAGCGCCGTCGCCGGGTCGAGGAACTGGAGGCCGAACACGTCCACCACGTCGCCGTCGACGGACTCGGCGACGGCGGCGGCCACCGCCCGGGCCGCCCACTCGTGGGCCGGCGGCCAGCCGGGCCGGTACTCGGCCTGCACCACGACCAGGTGGCTCGCGGCGGCCAGCCGGGCCAGCTGCGCCTCGGTGGCGCCGAACGCGGTGAGCAGGTCCGGCGGCAGCTCGGGGAACTCGGCGATCGGCCGGGTGTCGACGCTCATCAGCGGGCTGTCGAGCATGTGCCGCGCCAGCCCGTGCACCGGCTCCGCCAGCCGGCCGGTGAGCCGCGCCACCGCCGTCTTCGCGCTCACCTTCGGCAGCCCCGTCATGGGCACCAGGTAGGTCGCGCTCAGCGACTCCGGAACCGGTACGGGCAGGAAGTCGTCCGTGATGAGCATGTCGTCCCCCGGTTGGCCGCGCCGGTGCTGTCGTGGGAGAACGCTACCCGGCGCGGTGCGCCCTGTTCAGCCGGACAGCACCACTCCCAGGTAGACCAGCGTGGTGACCACCTCCACGGTCGCGCCGAGCACGTCGCCGGTGACGCCGCCGAGCCGGCGTACCACGTGTCGCAGCAGCCCCACCGCGACGGCGAGGGCGGCGGCGACGGCGAGCGGCCCCTGCCACGGGCGGCCCGGCACGGCCGCGAGCGCCGGCAGCGCGACGGCGACCGCCCCGGCGGCCAGGGCGACCGGCCCGACGGCGCCCGCGACCAGCGCGCCGAGCCCCTCCGGGCGGGCCGCCGGCACCCCGCGCCGGCAGGCCACCGCCACCCCGAACCGGCCCGCGGCCGTCGCCGTGACCACCGCCGCGAGCGCCGCCGGCCAGGACCGTCCCGCCAGCTCCGCGAGGGCCGCCGCCTGCACCAGGAGTACGACCACCAGCGCGACCACGCCGAACGGGCCCACGTCCGGCTTCTTCATGATCTCCAGCGCGGCGTCCCCGCGCCGGTACGACCCCAGCGCGTCCACGGTGTCGGCCAGCCCGTCCAGGTGCAGCCCCCGGGTGAGCAGCGCCCCGGCGCCGACGGTCACCGCCGCCGCCACCAGCGGGGGCGCGAGCGCACCGGGGAGCAGCAGGACGCCGGCGAGGACGACGCCGAGCAGCGCGCCGACCGCCGGGGCGAGCGCCATCGCCGTGCCCGCCACCGACCGGTCGACGCGGCCGGCGCGTACCGGCAGGGTGGTGAAGGTGGTCAGCGCCAGCCGCGCCCCGTCGGCGAGCCGCGACTCAGCCGGCACGCCGGCCGGACGGGTCCACCGCTTCCGTGTCCGTCCCGGCGCCGCCGGGCTCGCGGAGGTCGGCCTCGGTGCTGGTCGGTCCGGGCCCGGTGGGCTCCGGCTCGCGGAAGTCGGGTTCGGTGCTGGTCGGCCCGGGTCCGGCCGGCTCGGGTTCGCGGAAGTCGGGCTCGTCGGTGTCCGGCTCGTCGTCCTCGCCGTCGCCGAGCGACGGGTGGGCCGGCAGCGCGGCGGCCAGCGCCAGCACCGAGCGCAGCAGCGGCAGCGCGGCCAGCGCGTTCGCGCCCTCGCCCAGGTCGAGCCGCAGGTCGAGCAGGGGGGTCAGGCCGAGCACGTCGGCACCGAGTTGCACGGCGGGGTGCCCGCCGTGGTCGGCCAGCAGGCACCAGTGCCGGGCCTGCCCGGCCAGGTCGCGGGTGACCATGGCGGCGGCCACCCCGACCGGACCGTCGAGCATGACCGGCAGCCGGCGGGCGGTGGCGCCGAGCAGCACGCCGGTGGCCACGGCGACGTCCCCGCCGCCCAGTTCGGCCAGCACGTCCTTGGCGCTGCGCGGCGAGTTCCGGGTGCGGTGCAGCGCGTCCCGTACCGCCGCGCACCGCCGCATCCAGGCCGCGTCGTCGATCTCGCCCGAGTCGGTGACCACCCGCCTGAGCACCGCCGGCGCCTCAGCGCCCGCCGTCGCCACCAGCACCGCCGCCGCGGCGGCCTCGGTGCCGGCGCCGCACGCCCCGAGCACCAGCAGTCGTACGCCCGCGTCGGCGGCCTCCTCGGCGAGCCGCCAGCCGTAGCGCAGGGCGACCTCGACCTGCTCGCCGGTCAGCGTGGGCTCGGTCTCCATCGGCGCGGACGCCGGGACCTCCACCACCTGGAGCTCGGCGCCGCTCTCGGCGGCCAGCCGGGCCAGCGCCCCCTGCCCGGCGCGGGCCTGCCGGGCCCGGCGCGCCGACTCGCCCTCCACGGTGCCGGCGGCGGCGTCGCCGAGGTGGTCGCCGTGCAGCAGCAGCACCCGCACCCGGCCCCACGGGGCCGGGGTGACGGTGCCCTGGGTGGCGGCGGCGAACCCGACCGCCCGCTCCAGCACGCCCAGCCCCGACCCGGGCACGTCCAGGGTGGCGAGCCGCTCGATCGCCTGCGGGCCGGCGTACTCGTCGGGCATGGGCAGTTCCATGCCGGGCTGGATGACCAGGCCCGTGGCGACCATCGGCAGCGCCATGGTCGGGGCGGCCCAGGCGGTGCCGGTCGGCTCGGCGCCGGGCACCGCGTCCGGGGCGGCCGGCGGCGTGGGGGTGAACACGTCCGGGGAGGGCTCCGACGCGGCCACCGACCCGCCCGCGCCGCCGGGAGAGCCCGGGGCGCCAGTCTGCGCCCGGCCGGCCTGTGCAGGGCCGGCCTGCGCGGACCCGGGCTGTGCGGGGCCGGCCTGCGCGGGGCCGGACTGTGCGGGGCCGGACTGTGTGGGGCCGGCCTGTGCGGGCACGGTGGCCGGGTGCGGGGCGCCCGGCTTGAGCCAGGCGGCCTGGCCGGCGACCACGAGGACGACCGCGTCGCAGGCGTCGGCGACCGCCCGGTTGGCCGCGCCCAGCGCGTCGGTGAAGGCCCGCCCGAGCGGGGTGGTGGGCACCAGGGAGAGCCCGACCTCGGGGCTGACCAGCACCAGCCGGGCCGCGCAGGAGCGCACCGCCGCCGCCAGCTCGGCGATGGTGGCGGTGTCGTCCGCCGGCTGGTGCGCCGGGTCGAGCAGCACGGTCACCCAGCCGCCGAGGTCGTCGACGAGCAGCGTCTCGTTGGGCCCGGCGGAGGCGAGCACGTCCGCGAGGCGGCGCGGGTCGGCCGCGGTCTCCTCGGTGGTCCAGGTCTCCGGCCGGCGCTCGCGGTGCGCCGCCAGCCGGGCCGCCCACTCCGCGTCGTCGGCGGGCGCGTCGGCGGCCGTGGCCACGTAGCGGACCGTCGGCGCGTCGGCGACCAGGGACTCGGCGAACTCGGACTTTCCGGACCGGATGCCGCCAAGCACCAGGACCGTGTTCCACCCGTCAACGGACATGCCCGTACTTTAGAGCCAGCGCCCGGGTGCGGCCCCCCTGAGGTGCGGGGTACGACCGGCCCGGACCCCGCGGCGGCCGGCCGGTCACCGTCGCGGGCAGGGGCATTTTCGAGGCGGCGTTCAGTCGCAGTGCTCGAAACCGCTGCCGTAGCTGGCCCCGCCGGTGGACCCGCCCCACTTCACGCACACCCCGGCGGCCCTGGCCCGCACCGGCCCCGCGTAGTACGAGAACGACCCGCTGTCGGTGCTGCGGGCCCGGCCCCGCACCTCCAGCCACGCCGAGGCGGCCGTCGCCGTGCCCACCGCTGTCTCCTTCATCGTGACCACGCAGTTGTTGCCGCTGCCGGCGTCGTAGAGCAGGTAGACCCTGCCCTTCCGGCTGCCCGAGACGGTCAGCGGGGCCGAGTCGATCACCCTGTATCCGCTGCCGCACGCCTCGATCGGCGTGTACGGGTTCGGCTTCGCCGGCTGGCCGGTCGTCGTTCCGGGGCCGGGTCCGCCGGGAGCGGTCGCGGTCGGCTCGCCGCTGCCCGCCGTCGGGACCGGGGAGCGCCCGGGCGGCGACGCCGACGGACTGCGGGACGCCGACGACGTCGTCGCGCGGGTGGCACCCGGCGTGGGCTCGACGCGCAGCCGGCCCGTACCGTCGTCGGCCGCCGCGCCGGACGGGCCCGCCGCCGTCTCGCCGGTCAGCGCCGCCGGGACGTCTCCGCCGGCCGGGCCGTCGTCGGGGGCCAGGGCGAGCGCGGCCACCCCGACCAGCACCACGAGCCCGGTGGCCGCCGAGCCGAGCAGCGCGGCCCGGCGCCGCCGTGCCGGCTGCGGCACGACCGGGTCCTCCCGGGTGGGCGGGACCGGTCCCCGGGCGTCGCTTCCCGTCGCCGGTCCCGGGTGCGGGCGGGCGGCGACGGGTGGCAGCGGCGCCCACGGATCCGGCGGGGCGACCGGCCCGGCGGGGGCCGGCGCAACGGCGTCACCGGCCGCCGGGGTGCCGCCCTGGTCCGGTCGCGCGGCGGAGGGCGCCGCCGAGGTCGGGCCGGCGACGGCCCACGGCGGGCGGGCGGACGTCGGCACCACGGCCAGGGTCGCGTCGCGGGCCTCGGCCGCGGCGTCGGCCATCGCCGCCGCGTCGCCGAACCGGTCGCCGGGGCGCTTCGCCATCGCCCGCCGCACCAGCGCGGCCACCGCCGCCGGGATGTCGGGCGGCAGCGGCGGCGGCTCCTCCTGGAGGTGCCGCAACGCCACCTGGAGCGGGTTGTCCCCGTCGAACGGCGGTTGGCCGGTCAGGCAGAAGTACGCCACCGCGCCGAGCGCGTAGACGTCCGTCGCCGGGGAGACCGGCTGGTTCGCGGCCTGCTCGGGCGACATGTACGAGGCGGTACCGAGCATCACGTTGGCGGCGGTGATGCCCGCCGTGGTGCCGGAGCGGGCGATGCCGAAGTCGACGAGCACCACCCGGCCGTCGCCCTTCACCAGCAGGTTGCCCGGCTTGACGTCCCGGTGCACGATGCCGGCGAGGTGGGCGGTGTGCAGCGCCTCGGCGGCCTGCGCCACCACCGACATGGTCGACGCCGGGTCGAGCGATCCCGCCCGCCGCAGCCAGGAGCTCAGCGGCTGGCCGTCGACGTACTCCATCACCAGGTAGTCGACCCGGCTGCCGTCGTCGAGGACGGACCGGCCGACGTCGTGCACGGCGACCACGCCCGGGTGGCGCAGCGCCGCCAGCATCCGCGCCTCCGCCCGGAACCGGGCCGTGAAATCGGGATCCGCGCTCAGCGCCGGCAGCAGCGCCTTCACCGCCACCGTGCGTTCCAGCATCAGGTCGGTGCACCGCCAGACCGCGCCCATGCCGCCGATCGCCACGCGGTCGTCCAGCCGGTACCGGTCGCTGAGCACCACTCCCCGAGTAAGCACCGCGACACCGTACCGGCCCGGCGGGGCGGGACTGGCCGCCCGGCGGGGCGGCGGAGCGGGGCTGGCCGCCCGGCGGGGCGGCGGTGGACTACCGGGGTGTCTGGTACTGGAAGTCGTTGGGGTTGACCGCCGCCGGCTTCGGGTCCTCCTGCCAGGCGCCCTCCCCGGGGCGGGCGACGAGGGCGTCCAGCAGGTCCTCCCGTTCCATGTGCGCGGCCCCCACGATGCCGCCGCGCACCGCCATCGCCCGCAGCGCCTCGGTGTCCTTGTCGTGCAGCGGTTCGTCCATCGTCGCCTCCTCCAGGCCCGTCGGCGGTCGGCGACCGCCCCGTCGCGCGTCAGGAGGCCCATACCCGGACAGGGGCCGGGGAACCCCTGCGCCGCCCGCCCGGCGTACGGATGTCGGGCCGCCCCGCGCCCGGCCGACTACGCTGGCGGGGGTTCGTCCCACGGGACATCAGCGGCGAGGGGAGACGCGGCATGGCGTGGAGCTGGCGGTACGAGGGCGCGAACGGCGAGTCGGTCGAGGGGCCGGCGGAGTCGTTCAGCAGCCAGGCGGACGCCGAGTCCTGGATCGGTCAGGCCTGGCGGGAGCTCGCGGCGTCCGGCGTCACCTCGGTCACGCTCGTGGAGGACGACCGGGTGGACTACCGCATGAGCCTGCTGCCTCCGGCGGAGTGATGGCCGGCGACCGCCCGGGGGGCGAGCCGTTGGTGCTCGGCGTGCCCCGGGCGGCGTTCCGGCCCAGCCCCGTCTTCCTCGCCCTGGTCGCGCTCTTCGTGACCAGCGGGGTGCTCACCTGGAACGGGTTCGGCAACGTCCGGCTCGACGTGTTCCTCTTCGTCGTGTCCGGCTGGCTGGTCTCGCTCTGCCTGCACGAGTACGCCCACGCCGTCGTCGCCTACCGGGCCGGCGACCGCAGCGTCGCCCACCGGGGCTACCTGACGCTCAACCCGCTGAAGTACAGCCACCCGCTGCTGTCGATCGGGCTGCCCGTGGTGGTCGTGCTGCTCGGCGGCATCGGCCTGCCCGGCGGGGCGGTCTGGGTGGACCGGCACGCCATCCCGGGACGGCTGCGGCACACCCTGGTCAGCCTGGCGGGCCCGGCCACCAACGTGCTGTTCACGCTGGTGCTGGTGCTCGCCGTACGCCTCGGGGCGGCCGGCGGCGGGCCGGTCGAGTTCTGGGCGGCCGTGGCGCTGCTGGCGTTCCTCCAGCTCACCGCGAGCGTGCTCAACCTGCTCCCGGTGCCCGGCCTCGACGGCGGCAACATGATCCAGCCGTGGCTGAACCCGCAGTGGCGCAGGATGTACGACCTGTTCGCCCCGTTCGGCTTCATCCTGCTGTTCGCGCTGCTGTGGAACCCGCGGATCGGCGGCTGGTTCTTCGACGCGGTCTTCGCCGTCGGCG
This sequence comes from Micromonospora sp. NPDC049060, assembly GCF_040649055.1. Lineage (NCBI taxonomy): Bacteria > Bacillati > Actinomycetota > Actinomycetes > Micromonosporales > Micromonosporaceae > Micromonospora > Micromonospora sp. NPDC049060. The sequence continues at coordinate 28,403 of NZ_JBEZEV010000023.1, read as the reverse complement.
ACTTCCTCGGCCTGCCCCCGTGGCTCTACGCCCTCGGCCTGGACCTGATCCGCTTCTGGCAGGGCTGACCCGCGCCCCCGCCGGCACGGTCCGGCCCGGGCGGCCCGTGGTGCGGGCCGGCCCGGGCCGGGACGCGTCACGGGCGCTCGGCGGGAGACTCCGTGCGGGCCGGGTCGCGCTCGACGATCGGGTCGACGATCTCGTCGATCGCCTTGAGCAGCTCGGCGTCGAGCTTCACGCCGGCCGCCTTGACGTTGTCGTGCACCTGCTCCGGGCGGGAGGCGCCGACGATCGCCGAGGAGACGTTCGGGTTCTGCAACACCCAGGCGACGGCGAGCTGCGCCATGCTCAGCCCGGCCTGCTCGGCCAGCGGCTTGAGCCGCTGCACCCGGGTCAGGACCTCGTCGGTCATGAACCGGGAGATGAAGCCCGCGCCCGACTTCTCGTCGGTGGCTCGGGAGCCGGCCGGCGGCGGCTGGCCCGGCAGGTACTTGCCCGAGAGCACGCCCTGCGCGATCGGCGACCAGACGATCTGCCCGATGCCCAGCTCCTCGCTGGTGGGGACGACCTCGGACTCGATGACCCGCCAGAGCATCGAGTACTGCGGCTGGTTGGAGACCAGCGGGATGTGCAGCTCACGGGCGAGCTGGTGGGCCGCGCGGATCTCCGACGCCTTCCACTCGGAGACGCCGATGTAGAGCGCCTTGCCGGAGTGCACGACGTCGGCGAACGCCTCCATCGTCTCCTCCAGCGGCGTGCTGTGGTCGTACCGGTGGGCCTGGTAGAGGTCCACGTAGTCGGTGCGCAGCCGGCGCAGCGAGCCGTTGATCGACTCCATGATGTGCTTGCGGGACAGGCCCCGGTCGTTGCGGCCCGGCCCCGTGGGCCAGTACACCTTGGTGAAGATCTCCAGCCCCTCGCGCCGCTCGCCCTCCAGCGCGCGGCCCAGCACGTCCTCGGCGCGGGTGCCCGCGTACACGTCGGCCGTGTCGAAGGTGGTGACGCCGGCGTCCAGGGCGGCCCGGACGCAGGCGAACGCCGCGTCCTCCTCGACCTGCGAGCCGTGGGTGATCCAGTTGCCGTACGAGATCTCGCTGACCATCAGGCCGGAACGGCCCAGGTGACGGAATTCCATGAGTCGACCCTAGCCCGTTCCGATCATGCCCACCCCTCGTGGCGGGCCACCCTGTCGCTCAGAGCACGGGGCTGGTGTCGACGAGCAGCCGCTCGATCTCGGCGACGACCTCGTCGCGGTCGCGGTGCACCGGCTCGATGAGCGGCTCGCCCCGCCGGTCGAGCGCGCCCCAGCGGCCCGTGCCGTCGCCGACCAGGAACGCGACCGGGTGGACGACCAGCGCCGGATAGCTGGGCGCCACCAGCACCTTCCCGGCCCGGTTCACCACGCCACGCCGGCCGGCCACCTCCACCACGGCCAGCCCCTCCTCGGTGAAGCCGTCGACGTACCGGCCGTCGGCCAGGACGGTGGCGAAGCCGTGGTGCCGGGTGGGCACCACGATCCGGCCGTTGCGGTCGACCGCGCCCCAGCCGTCGCGGCGGACCACGGCCACGCCGCGTTGGAACGGGCGTACGTCCGCGAAGCCGTGCGGCACGACCACCTCGCCGGTGGCGTCGATCGCCACCCAGCCGGCGTCGCCGCCGTCGGACACCCAGGCCAGCCCGTCGGAGAACGAGCGGACCACCGGGTACGACGGTTCGAGCACCGTGGTGCCGGCGCGGTCGATGAGCGACCACCGCTCGGTCTCGGGGCGCCGCACCCAGGCCAGCCCGTCGCGGAACGGCTGGGCCTCCGCGTACTCGGCCGCGATGACCAGGTCGCCGTCCGTGTCGGAGAAACCCCACAGGTCGCCGTCGCGGGCCGGCATCGGGGGCCGGTCACGCTCCAGCACCTCCTCGCGGCTGCGCGGGTACGGCCCGAAGCCCGTCTCCGCGACCCGCTCCGCCACCGCGTCCAGGCTCAGCCGGATCCGGGCCTGCAACTCGGGGTCCTCGGTGCCACGCAGGTCCAGGGCCCGCTCGAAGTGGTGACAGGCCTCCATCAGCCGACCCTGGTCGTAGCAGGACCGCCCGGCGTGCTCGTGCAGCACCGCGCGCAGCCGCTGTGGCAACTCCGTGGAGTTCGCCTCGGCGAAGAGCCGGTCGGCCTCGACGAACTCGCCGCGCCAGCGCAACACGTGCGCCAGCCGGGCCTGGGCCACCGCCGTACGCCGCAGCTCCCCGGTGGCCTCGGCGTAGGTGAGCGCGAGCCGACCGTCCGCCAGGGCGTCGTCCAGTTCGCCGAGGATCCGGGACACCACCGCCCGCAGGCTGAGCAGCCGGGCGCGCGACTTGTTGTCCACGGCCGCGCCCAGCTTCTCGGTCAGCCGCCGCCGGATCGTCCGGAACTCGTCCGGCTCCGCCACGATCTCCCGCAGGGTGGCCGGATCGAGCCGCCACCGGTAGCTCGCCAGCACCTGCTCCGGATCGCCCTGCGCCGCGTTCTGGTGCCCGGCGTCCCGCGCCTGCTGCGGATCGCCCTGCGCGGCGCTCTGGTGCCCTGCGTCCCGCGACCCGACGGGCATCCCGGCGGCCCGTGGTCCGCCGGCCCGTGTTCCGTCGGCCTGTGGTCCGGCCGTGTTCGGTTGGGTGGTCCGTGGTTCGGTGGTGCTCGGTTGGGTGGTCCGTGCTGCGGCGGTGTTCGGTTCGGTGGTCCGTGGTCCGGTGGTGCTTGGTTCGGCGACCCGTGACTCGGCGGTGCTCGCTTCGGTGGCCAGTGGTCCGCTGGTGCTCGGTTCGGTGGCCCGTGGTTCGGCGGCGCTGGCTCCGACGGCGTGGGGCTCGGCGGTGTTCGTCGCGGCGATGGCTGGCTCGGCGGTGCGGGGCGCGGAGGGCTCCGCGCTCGTCGATGGCACCTGCCCACCGAGCGGCCTGGCGGCGGGCGACGTGGCGAGAGAGGGCACGGCGTCGGGCGAAGCGGCGACAGGCAGCGCGGACACCGGCTGCGCCGACGGCTCGGAGGTGGGCGGTACCGGCGAGACGTCCGTGGGCGGTACCGAGGCTGTCGGCGGCGCGGAAACGGGCCGGGCCGGCACGAGGTCTGCGGCGGGTGCCGAGACAGGCTGCGGTGCCTGCGACGACGCGCCACGGACGATGGGCGGGGGCGGCACCGACGCGGCGGGCGGAGCGGAGACCGGCTCGCCCGGCGGGGCCGACACCGCGTCGGCCTGTGCGGCGGCAGTGGCGGACGCGTCCTGCGCAGGCGCGTACGGATCTGACGCGACGGGCGGCCCGGACACAGACGGTACCGGCGGCGCGGCGACAGGCTGGGCCGGTGGCGCGGAAACAGGACGCGGGGCCGGTGGCGCGGAGACCTGCTGGGCCGCTGGCACGGCGATGGGCCGGTCTGGTGACGGGGAGACCTGTTCGGCCGGCGGCGCGTCGATGGGCCGGGCTGGTGGTGCGGAGACCGGCTGGGCTGGTGGCGCGTCGATGGGTGGGGCCGGTGGCGCGGAGACAGGGCGCGGGGCCGGTGCGGCCGGGACCGAGTCGCTCATCCCGGCGGCCGGCCCGACAGAACCGGCCCGGGACACCTCCGTCGGCTCGGCCGGAGGGCCGGCGACGGGGGAGACAGGCGGTGCGGACACCGGTGTCGCAGCGCCGACGGGCGGCGCGGACACGGGACGCGGATCGGCCGCGGTGGGTGGAACACCACGGGTGTCAAAAGCCTTCGGTGACAACCATGGTGTTCCACCGGTGGGCGCAGCCGGGTCGTTCGGCATCCGCTCAACCGGTTCGAGCGTGGGAGTCGTGGCATGCCCGTCCATGCGCGGGGCCGCTGTGTCCGCCGCGTTCGGGTACGGCGGCGGCGTTGCTTCGTACTGTACCGCTGCCTTCGGGGCGGTTCCATTCGCCGTGACGGGATCGGGCCCGGCCGGCTGTGCCTGGGCTGCTGCCGTCGGTGCGTCCGGCATCGGCCGTACGACCGGCGCTGCAACCTGCAGGCCGGACGGTGGTGCCGACACGGGCCGGGCAGGAGTCGCGGAGCCCGGGCGCGGCGCGGGCGACGCGAAGGTGGTCTGCCCGGGAGGCGCGGAGACGGACGCTGCGGAGTTGCTCTGCACCAGCGGCGCGGGTGGTGCGGAGACCGGCGGCGTGGACGGTGCGGAGACGGGCGGCGCGGGCGGTGCGGAGACGGGCGGCGGCGCGGGCACGGGCGGCGTGGACGGTGCGGGGATGGGCGGTGCGGGCGCTGCGGGGACGGGCGGCGCGGGTGGTGCGGATACGGGCTGCTCCGGCGGGACGGCGAACGGCGTCGGGTTCGCCGGTGCCGGTGCCGGTGCCGGTTCCCGGACGGTCGGCGGCATCGGGACGGCAGGCGCAGGGGACGTCGGGGCAGGCGCGGGGGCCGGGCCGGCGGGCGGACCGGACACCGGGTCGGGTGCGGAAGGCACCGGCCCAGCGGGCGAACCGTGTACCGGCTCGGGAAGGGTGGGCACGGGCAATGCCAGCCCGGCGGGCGGACCGGACACCTGCTCGGAAAGAGAAGACGCGGGCGGTGCCGGCGCTGTCGCCGGTACGACTCGTGGGCCGGACGCCGGTGGGATGGCCGGCGAGACCGGGGCCGATTCCGCCGGGGCGACCTCGGACGGCGGTTCGGGGTGGTCGTGAGACGGAGACGTGGATCTTGCCGACGACGAGGTGGCAGGTTCGGGCGAGGGGGTACCGCCGTCGGGAGGATTCGGGACCGACCCGTCGAGGCCACGGTTCGGCACGGCGTCTACGCCCGACGCGCTGTGGGGAGTCGACACGCCGCTTGCAGCCACCCTGCCGCTTGCAGCCACCGTGCCGCTTGGTGCCGTACCACTCGGGGCCGCCGCCTCGCTGAATGCCGGCGTGCCGCTCGGAGTCGCCGTGCCACTCTGCGCCGGCGTGCCGCTTGGAGTCGCCGTGCCGCCCAGGGGCGGCGTGGTGGTCGGGGGAGGCGTGGCGGTCGGGGACGGGTCAGCCTGGCTCGCGGGCAGAGACCCGTCCGGCGTGACCGGGGCAGGTGCCACGGGCCGGGACGGTCGGAACCAGGCGTCCGGTCCACTCGGGGTAGGCGCCTGGGGAGGCGGCGGGGCGGCCGGTGTGGGCGGGCCGCTCGGTGGTGGCGGGACGTACCGCCTGGGCCTGTCGGGCGCGATGGGCGCCTGCGGTGCCGGGACGTCCTGCCTGGCCGTGCCTGCGGCTCCCGGGGCTTCCGGCGAGCGGTGCGGTGCGGTCGGACGGGTGGCGGACGGCTGCCCGGATGGCGCGGGGGCCGAGGGCTGCGTCACGGCCCGGGCTTCGCCGTGCCCGGTGCCCGGGTGCGGCGTCGGTGCGTCCGGCCGGGCCGGTCCTGGGTGTGCCGGGGCCGGACCGGGCACCGTGCTGGCTGTCGCCTGGCGGGCCGCGTCGGTGGTCGTCTCCGGGGCCGGACCGGCCACCGCGCTGGCTGTCGCCTGGCGGGCCGCGTCGGTGGTCGTCTCCGGGGCCGCACCGGACACCCTGCTGGCGGTCGCCTGCGGCGTCGGCAGGAACTCCAGGCGCAGTCGGGCGGCGGGAGGCGCCGAGATCGACGTGGGGTCGTCCTCCGGGGCCGGGCGGGGCGTGTGGCCGGTGGCCGGACCCGCTGGCGGCACCGGCCGCCCGACCACCTGATCCACCGGGCCTGCCGGCGACACCGGGTGGCCGGCAGCCGGGCTTGCCGGCGACACCGGGTGGCGGACGTCCGGGCCTGCCGGTGACACCGGGTGGCCGACGGTCGGGCCAGCCGGCGATACCGGGTGGCGGAACTCCGGACCCGCGGGCGACACCGGGTGGCGGCCGTCCGGGCCTGCCGGCGAGACCGGGCGGTTGATGGTCGGATCCGCCGGCGACGCCGGGGCCGGGGCGGGACCCGCCGCCGACGTCCGCCCGGAAAGGGGCCCGGGGGGTGACACCTGACCGGCCGGCGAGACAGGCCCGGACAGGGGACCGGCAGGCGACACCGGCCGACCGTGGAGCGGCGCGGTCGGGTCGGGCCGGTCGGAGCGTGGCAGGTCGCGGGCCGGCGCGGGGGAGACGGGGCGGCCCGGCGGCGGGACGTCCCCGGCCGGGGCCCGGAAGCCCGCCGGTCCGGGGGCCTGCGCCCCGGACGTCGTCGGGGCGCCGTAGGTGGGGGATTGCGGCCGTTGGTCGTACCCGGGCGGGAGCGGCGGGGTCGCGGCGTCCTGGGGGCGGTCGGCCGGTCGCCGGTGCTCGGGGCGGGGTTCGGGGCGGCGCGCCGCGCCCCGGTCGGAGCCGGGCCGCAGGGGGCCGGCCGGGGGCCAGGGCAGGCCGCCGTCCTGCTGCGGGTGCCCCCGGTGCGCCTCGGGCTGGCGAGGGGCGTCGGGCCGGGCAACCCCGCGCGGTCCCCGCTCCGGGTACATCTCGGCACGCGCCGCCTCGTGCGCACGCCAGCGCTCGTCCGGCTCCTGCTGCCGCCGCTGGCCGTCCGGAGGCATCTGCTGCCCGGCGGGGGCCCGGTCGGGGCGCGGCCACCCGTCGGCGGGTACGCCGGCCTCGCGGCCCCGTCCGCCGGGGCCGCGGTCCCACTGCGAGTCGGCGGAGCGCTCCGGCTGCGCGGCGGCCGAACGCCCCCACTGCCCATCAAAAGGACGCTCACGCTGCCCGTCGACCGGACGCTCACGCTGCCCGTCGGAGGGGCGGGACTCCGGGGCAGGGGGCGCCCACTGGTAGCGGCGCCCGTCAGCGTCCGCCTGGCGGTCGTCGACGGTCTCCGCCCGGCGGTCGTGGCCGGACGTGGCGGGACGGTCGTGAACGCGCCCGGGGCGGTGGTCGTGGCCCGGGTCCTGCCGGCGGTCGTAGCCGGCGTCCGGGCGCTCGTACGCCGCGGGGCGGCGGGGCGGCACGTCCTCGTCGGGCTCCGGGAGCCAGCCCGGCTCGGGCCGGCCGGCGGGGGAGACGGGGCGGTCCCGCCCGGCCGGCTCGTACCGGGGGGTGCGGCTGTCGTAGCGGTCGGGACCGGCGTGGTCGCGCTGTCGGGGGGAGTCGACGGGCCGGCCGGGGGCGTCGAACTGACCCCGGTCGTTGCGGTGCGGTGGCTCCTGCTGGGGCGGCCACTGCCGGTCGTCCGGCCGGCGTGGCTCGGCGGGCTGGCGTCGGTACGACTCGTCGCCGTACCGATGCGCGTCGGGGCCGTCCGGTTGGCCGTTCCACGCGTCCTGCCGACCGGGGCGTCCGTCGGGCAGGTCGTCCCACGACCGGCCGATGTAGGTCCCGTCCGGCCGGGTGGGCGCGAGCGGGGGCACCTCGGCCCGGCCCACGGCGGAGCGGCCCCGGGGCGCGGACGGCGCGTGTTCGACGCCGATGTCGCCCGCGTAGCGCTGGCCGGGGAACTGCGGGTGCCACTCGGTGGTGGGCTCGATCATCCAGGCCGGTTCGGCGGAGTCGTGCCAGTGGTCGTAGTAGCGGCTCATCCGGTTGCCCTGTCGCCACGGAGGGTAGGCGGAACGCCCGGTGCCAGCCGCCGGGGAGCGGGCACGCCCGGGTGCCCGGCTGGCGTCCGTCCGCTCACGACGGCGCCCCGGTGGCCGGCCCGCGTCCGCTCGCTCACGGCGATGTCACCTCGTTGGAAATTGTCGCGCTGGGCGCTCCACGTGCCGGTAGAGTCGCCCCTCCGGTACGGCGTGGCTGCGGAAGGAGGGTAGCGGCGTGGGCTCAGTCACCGCCACTGTGGCACCGCCCACCGCCCCAAACGTTATCCTATGGTTCCGGACATTTAAGGCTATAACCGGATCAGGCTTCCGACGTTACGCCACGTACCGGCAGGCGTCGGTGGCGGGCGTCGTGACCAACACGGTCTTCGGCTTCCTGCGGTGCTACGTCCTGCTCGCGGCGGTCGGCGCGGCCGGCACGGTGGCCGGGTACGACCGGGGGCAGCTCGCCACCTTCGTCTGGGTGGGCCAGGGCCTGCTGGCGGTCGTCCTGCTCTGGGGCTGGACCGAGCTGGCCGACCGGATCCGCACCGGCGACGTCGCCAGCGACCTGCTGCGGCCCGTGCACCCCGTGACCAGCCATCTCGCCGCCGACCTGGGCCGCGCCGGCCACGCCGCGCTGGTCCGGTTCCTGCCGCCGGTGCTGGTCGGGCCGCTCTTCTTCGAGGTCCACGTGCCCCGCCGCTGGGCCACCCTACCGATCTTCGCGTTCTCCGCCGTCGTCGCCGTGGTCCTCTGCTTCGGCTGCCGGTTCCTGGTCAACGCGACCGCGTACTGGTTGCAGGACGTCCGGGGGCCGGTGATCCTCTGGACCCTCGCGTCGGGCGTGCTCGCCGGGCTCTACTTCCCGCTGCGCTTCCTGCCGGAGTGGCTCCAGCTCGTTCTCTGGCTGGGCACCCCCTTCCCGAGCCTGCTCCAGACCCCGCTCGACGTGCTGGTCGAGCGGGACCCGACCGGCACGCAGGTCGGGCTGGTCGGCCTCCAGCTCGCCTGGGCCGTGCTGATCCTGGCCGCCTGCCGGCTGGTGCAGCGGCGCGCGGAACGCCGCCTGGTGGTGCAGGGTGGCTGAGACGTCGGGCGGGGCGCTGGCCGCGTACCGGGCGCTGCTCGGCGCGCAGGCACGGGCGCAGACGGCGTACCGGACCTCGTTCGTCATCGACGTGGTCGGCAACGTCGGGTCCACCGTCTTCGACGTGCTGACCGTGCTGGTGATCTTCGGGGTCACCCGGGAGCTGGGCGGCTTCACGCTGCGCGAGACGCTTGTGGTCGTCGGCCTCTCGACGTGCGCGTTCGCCGTCGCCGACCTGCTGGTGGGCAACATCGAGCGGCTGCCCCGGTACGTGCGCACCGGGCTCTTCGACGCCGTGCTGGTCCGCCCACTCGGCGCACTGCCCCAGCTGCTGCTGATGGACCTGCCGCTGCGCAAGGTGTCCCGGGCGGTCTTCGGGCTCGCCGTGCTGGTCGTCGCCGTCGGCTCCGCCGGCGTCCAGTGGACCCCGGCGCGGGCGCTGCTGGTGGTCCTCGCCCCGCTGGCCGGGGTGGTCTTCTTCGGGTCGGTCTTCGTGGCCACCGCCACCGTCTCGTTCTGGTGGGTCGACTCGGGTGAGCTGGCCAACTCGGTCACCTACGGCGGGCGGGACTTCGCCTCGTACCCGGTCACCGTCTTCGAGGGCTGGTTCCGCGCGGTGTTCGCGTACGGCCTGGGCTTCGCCTTCGTCAGCTACCACCCGGCGCTGGCGCTGCTCGGCCGCGCCGACCCGCTCGGCCTGCCGGCGTGGGTCGGCTGGACCGCGCCGGCCGTCGCGCTGGTCGCGGCCGTCGGCGCGGCGGCGGCCTGGCGCACCGGGGTCCGCCACTACCGGAGTACGGGGTCGTGAGCGACGACGTGATCGTGGCCGACGGGCTGCGCAAGGAGTTCACCGTCCGGGTGCGCACCGGCCGGCTGCGGCGGGAGAAGCGGCGGGTCACCGCCGTGGACGGGATCGACCTGCGGGTGGCCCGGGGCGAGATGCTCGGCTACATCGGGCCCAACGGCGCCGGCAAGTCGACGACGCTCAAGATGTTCACGGGCGTGCTGACGCCCTCCGCCGGCGAGGTACGCGTGTGCGGCCTGCGTCCGGTGGCCGAGCGGACCCGGCTCGCGCTGCGCGTCGGCGTGGTCTTCGGCCAGCGCTCGCAGCTCTGGTGGGACCTGCCGCTGGGCGACTCGTTCGCGCTGCTGCGGCACGTCTACCGGGTGCCGGCCGCCGCGCACGCCGCCCGGCTGCGCCGCTGCCGGAGCCTGCTCGACCTGGACGCCTTCCTCGACACCCCGGTCCGGCAGCTCTCCCTCGGGCAGCGCATGCGCGGCGAGCTGACCGCCGCGCTGCTGCACGGCCCGGAGGTGCTCTTCCTCGACGAGCCCACCATCGGCCTCGACGTGGTCAGCAAGCAGGCGGTCCGCGGCTTCCTCGGCGAGCTGGGCCGGGCCGGGGACACGACGCTGGTCCTCACCACGCACGACCTGGCCGACATCGAGCGGCTCTGCCGGCGCCTGGTGGTGGTCGACCACGGGCGGGTGGTGCACGACGGGTCGATCGCCGCGCTGCACGAGCGGTACGGGTCACGCCGGCTGCTCGTCGCCGACCTGGACGCACCGCTGGCCGAGCCGCCGGTGCTGCCCGGCGCGCCGCTGCACCGGCAGGAGGCCGACGGGCACCGGCTGGTCTTCGCGTTGGAGTCGGCGGGGGTGGCCGAGGTGGTGGCGGCCCTGGCCGGGCGGGGCGCGCTGCGGGACGTCTCGATCGTCGAGCCGGACATCGAGGACGTGGTGGCCCGGCTCTACGGCAGCCGCTGACGCCCCCGCAGGGCCAGTGACGGCGACGGCCCCGTACCGCGCCGCGGTAGGGGCCGTCGGTGCGGCAGGCTCAGACCGGGTCGCCGATGTTCACCCGGGGCGCGGGGGCGCGCATCCGGCGGAACGTGATCGACCGCATGATGGCGTAGAGGTAGAGCGAGCCCATCCGCTGCCCGGTGTTCGGGAAACGCTCCCTGACCAGCTTGCGGATCTTGCGCGAGATCAGGAGCGAGTCGACCACCACACCCAGGGCGAGCGCGCCCCAGAGGATGTTGGAGACCAGGCGGACGACCGGCGGCATCGCGGCGTTCGAGCCGATCAGCACGATCAGCGCCCCACCGAAGAACCAGGTGCCGACCGTACGCCGGGAGTCGACCACGTTGCGGGCCAGCAGCCGCTCCGGGCCGCGGTCGCGGGGGCCGCCCTCACGGCGGAACTCCTCAGCCGCCTCGGCGCGCAGCTGGCGTTTGCGCTCCCGCTGCTCCTCCTTGGTCAACGGCTTGGTGGCCGCGGCCGGCCGGCGGCCGGCGGTCGGCCGCTTCGGGGTGGCCTTGCCCAGCTCCTTCTTGCTCGGGGTGTAGCCCCGGGGCTGGGCAAGCGTGGACTCCTCGTCGGGGGTCACCGGGGTGACGGCCTCGTCGACGAGGTCGGAGGACTTGCGGCGAAACAGCGAGGGCACGCGGAAAGGGTAGCCAAACGACGGCGCCCGGTGCACATCGCGGTGCACCGGGCGCGTACGGGAGTGGTCGACGTTACGGGCGCTCGACGTGCGCGCCCAGGTCGGCCAGCTTCGCCTCGAAGTCCTCGTAGCCCCGGTTGATCAGGTCCACGCCGTAGACCCGGGAGGTGCCCTCGGCGGCCAGCGCGGCGATCAGGTGGCTGAAACCGGCCCGCAGGTCGGGGATGACCAGGTCGGCGGCGTGCAGCTTGCTCGGCCCCGCGATCACCGCCGAATGCTTGAAGTTGCGCCGGCCGAAGCGGCACGGCGTGCCGCCCAGGCAGTCCCGGTAGACCTGGATGTTGGCGCCCATCGAGTTGAGCGCCTCGGTGTAGCCCAGCCGCTGCTCGTAGACCGTCTCGTGGACGATCGACAGGCCCCGGGCCTGGGTGAGCGCCACCACCAGCGGCTGCTGCCAGTCGGTCATGAAGCCCGGGTGCACGTCGGTCTCCAGCGCCACGGCGTGCAGCTCGCCGCCCGGGTGCCAGAACCGGATCCCGCCCTCCTGGCCCGGGTCGCCCAGCTTCGGCGGCCGGGCGTCGGTGACCTCGTACTCGCCGCCGACGGAGCGGAAGATGTTCAGGAAGGTCATCATGTCGGCCTGCTGCGCGCCGAGCACCTCGACGTGGCCGCGGGTGGCCAGCGCCGCCGCCGCCCAGCTCGCCGCCTCGATCCGGTCCGGGATCGGCCGGTGCGTGTAGCCGTGCAGCTTCGGCACACCCTGGATCTCGATGACCCGGTCGGTGTGCACCTTGATGATCGCGCCCATCTTCTGCAGGATGCAGATCAGGTCGATGATCTCCGGCTCCACCGCGGCGTTGCGCAGCTCGGTGACACCCTCGGCCATCACGGCCGTCAGCAGCACCTGCTCGGTCGCGCCGACGCTCGGGTACGGCAGGGCGAACTTGGTGCCGTGCAGCCCGTTCGGCGCCGACAGGTGCAGCCCCTCCGGGGTCTTCTCGACCGTCGCACCGAACTCCCGCAGCGCCTGGAGGTGGAAGTCGATCGGGCGGGGCCCGATGTGGCAGCCCCCCAGGTCGGGGATGAAGGCGTGGCCGAGGCGGTGCAGCAGCGGCCCGCAGAAGAGGATCGGGATCCGGCTGGAGCCCGCGTGCACGTTGATCTGGTCCGTGCTGGCGCTCTCCACGTTCGCCGGGTCGAAGACGAGCTCGCCGTCCTCCCCGCCGTCGGTGACCTTGACCCCGTGCAGGCCGAGCAGGCCCCGGACCACCTCGACGTCGCGGATCTTCGGTACGTCGTACAGCCGGCTCGGGCTGTCACCCAGCAGGGCGGCGACCATCGCCTTCGAGACCAGGTTCTTCGCGCCGCGCACGCGGATCCGCCCTTCGAGCGGGGTACCTCCGTGTACGACCAGGACGTCGTCGGTCAACGCAACCTCCAGCGCGTCGGTGCTGCCGTGTTGATGGTGGGGCACGCGATAGTCATCGCTACCCGGAATGCGGCCATGTCGAAACGGCCCGCGTGAGTCGTCGCACCGGCAGCATAGCCCTCGGTGACGATCATGGACCCGGTCACATCGTCCCTGAGGGTACTAATCGGTGATCGGACCCATTTCCGTGCCAATTCCGCTACGGAGGGTGATCAGCTCGCTGCGGGCGGCGGGGTGTCGGCCGCGGGCAGGGCCAGCATCTTCTCCAGCGCCACCCGGGCGTGGTGCGCGGTGTCCGGGTCGACGGTGATCTGGTTGACCAGTCGGCCGGCGACCAGTTCCTCCAGCGCCCAGACCAGGTGGGGCAGGTCGATCCGGTTCATGGTCGAGCAGTAGCAGACGGCCTTGTCCAGGAACATGATCTGCTTGTCCGGGTGGGCCAGCGCGAGCCGGCGGACCAGGTTCAGCTCGGTGCCGACCGCCCACGCCGAGCCGGCCGGGGCCGCCTCGATGGCCTTGATGATGTATTCCGTCGAACCGACGAAGTCGGCGGCGGTGACCACCTCGTGCCGGCACTCCGGGTGGACCAGCACGTTCACCCCCGGCACCCGCTCCCGCACGTCGTCGACGCTGTCCAGCGTGAAGCGGCCGTGCACCGAGCAGTGCCCGCGCCACAGGATCATCCGCGCGTCACGCAGCTGCTGCGGGGTGAGCCCGCCGCTGGGCTTGTGCGGGTCGTAGAGGACGCAGTCGTCCAGCGAGAAGCCCATCTCCAGCACCGCCGTGTTGCGACCCAGGTGCTGGTCGGGGAAGAAGAAGACCTTCGACCCCTGCTCGTACGCCCACTCCAGCGCCCGCTTCGCGTTGGACGAGGTGCAGACCACGCCGCCGTTACGGCCGACGAAACCCTTGATGTCCGCCGAGGAGTTCATGTACGTCACCGGGACGGTCTCCGCCGCGATGCCCAGTTCGGTGAGCACGTCCCAGGCGGTCTCGACCTGCGACAGCACCGCCATGTCCGCCATCGAGCAGCCGGCGGCCAGGTCGGGCAGGATCACCTTCTGCGCGTCCGAGGTGAGGATGTCGGCGCTCTCGGCCATGAAGTGCACGCCGCAGAAGACGACGTACTCCGCGTCGGGCCGGGCCGCCGCCTCGCGGGCCAGCTTGAACGAGTCACCGGTCACGTCGGCGAACTGGATCACCTCGTCGCGCTGGTAGTGGTGCCCCAGCACGAAGACCTTGCTGCCCAGCGCCGCCTTCGCCGCCGTCGCCCGGGCCACCAGGTCCGGGTCGCTGGGCGCCGGCAGGTCACCCGGACACTCGACGCCGCGCTCCGTGGCGGGGTCGCTGCCCCGGCCGAGCAGCAGCAGTGCCGTCGCGGTGTTGGAGGGTTCCACCCAGGTCGAAGTCACGTGCCCCATGGTCCCACAGTGCGGCCTCGGCGCAGCCTCCAGCGGTGTGTGCTGCCACACTGCTCGACATGCGCGTGCTGCTCTGTCCGGACAAGTTCGCCGGCACCCTGCCGGCCCCGCAGGTCGCCGACGCCGTGGCCACCGGCTGGCGGGAGGTCGCCCCCGGCGACGACCTGCTCGTGCGGCCCCTGTCGGACGGTGGACCGGGCTTCATCGACGTGCTCTCCGACGCCCTCGGCGGGCGCCGGCTCCCGGTGCCGACCGTCGACCCGCTGGGCCGCCCGACGACCGGTGAGATCCTGCTCACCGACGGCGGTGCGACCGCCTGGCTGGAGAGCGCCCAGGCGTGCGGGCTGCACCTGCTCGACGCGGCCGAGCGGGACCCGAAGACCACCTCCTCGTACGGGCTGGGGGTGCTGGTGGCCGCCGCCGTGGAGGCCGGCGCCCGGACGGTCGTGATCGGGCTGGGCGGCTCCGGCACCAACGACGGCGGCGCGGGCATGCTCACCGCGCTCGGCGTGACCCCGCTGGACGCCACCGGCCAGGCACTGCCGTACGGCGGGGGCGCGCTCGGCGCGGCGGACGCCCTCGACGGCGCGCCCCGGCTGCGCGACGCCCGCCTGGTGGCCGCCACCGACGTGGACAACCCGCTGCTCGGGCTGCACGGGGCCAGCAACGTGTTCGGCCCCCAGAAGGGCGCCGACCGGGCCGACGTGCTGCTGCTCGACGCCGCGCTGGAGCGCTTCGCCGCCGTGCTGGAGCGGGACCTGCCCGGCTGCCCCGAACGGCTGGGCGCGCTGCCGGGCGGCGGCGCGGCCGGCGGGCTGGGCGCGGCCGTCCTGGCGCTGGGCGGGCACTGCGAGTCGGGCATCGGCCTGGTCACCCGGGCGATCGGGCTGGACGTCACGCTCGACGAGGTCGACCTGGTGATCACCGGGGAGGGCTCGTTCGACCATCAGTCGCTGCGCGGCAAGGTGGTGGCCGGGGTGGCCGGCGCCGCCCGGGACCGGGGCGTGCCCTGCGTGGTGGTCGCGGGCCGGGTGAGCACCGGGCGGCGGGAGGCCGGGGCGGCCGGGGTGACCGACGCGTACAGCCTGGTGGAGCACTTCGGGGGCGAGGAACGCGGCGGGCTGGCCGCCGCGATGGAGCGCCCGGCCGAGGGGCTGCGGGCGCTCGGCACCCGGCTCGCCCGGCAGTGGAGCCGCTGACCACGGCCGGTGCGGGGGCGCGCCGGGCGGCGGCCCTGGTCACGCCGGACGGGTGGGGCCGGCCGCGGCGGCGTACCATCGGATCTGGACCACACCGGGAATGGCTGGGCGACAGGAGATGTTGGCCAGTGCGTCCGGACCCAACCGCGCAGGGAGATTTCACGTGACCACGCCAGCGCAGACCGAGTCGACCGAGGCCAAGGCCCCCACGTCCGTCGTCCTCACCGACGTCGCGGCGCAGAAGGTCAAGGCCCTGATCGAGCAGGAGGGCCGCGACGACCTGCGGCTCCGGGTCGCCGTGCAGCCGGGTGGCTGCTCCGGCCTGCGGTACCAGCTCTTCTTCGACGAGCGCTCGCTCGACGGTGACGTCGTCACCGACTACGACGGTGTCGAGGTCGTCGTCGACCGGATGAGCGCCCCCTACCTGGCCGGCGCCACCATCGACTTCGCCGACCGGATCGACGCCCAGGGCTTCACCATCGACAACCCCAACGCGGGCAACTCCTGCGCCTGCGGTGACTCGTTCAGCTGAGCCAGACCTCCGCTGACCACGGCGGGGCCGTCCTCCGGGGCGGCCCCGCCGTCGTCTTCCGGTCGGGAACGAGCCGTCGGGAAGGTGACCCGGGGCCGACCGACCGGTCATCCTGAGGGGGCCGGGCCGGTAGGCTGACCGGCGCCCTGCTCCCGACCCCGAGGGTTGACATGAAGATCGCCGTGACCGGCTCGATCGCCACCGACCATCTGATGAGCTTCCCCGGTCGCTTCGCCGACCAGTTCATCGCCGATCAGTTGCACAAGGTCTCGCTCTCCTTCCTGGTGGACGACCTGGTGCTGCGGCGTGGCGGGGTGGCGGCCAACATCGCCTTCGGCATGGGGCAGCTCGGCCTGCGCCCGGTCCTGGTCGGCGCGGTCGGCGCGGACTTCGCCGACTACCGCTCCTGGCTGGAGCGCCACGGCGTCGACTGCGACTCGGTGCACATCAGCGAGGTGGCGCACACCGCCCGGTTCGTCTGCACCACGGACACCGACATGTGCCAGATCGCCTCCTTCTACGCCGGGGCGATGAGCGAGGCGCGCAACATCGAGCTGGCGCCGGTGGCCCGCCGCCTCGACGGGCTGGACCTGGTCCTGGTCGGCGCGAACGACCCGGAGGCGATGCTGCGGCACTCCGCCGAGTGCCGGGAGCGCGGCTACCGGTTCGCCGCCGACCCGTCCCAGCAGCTCGCCCGCATGGACGGCGAGGACGTCGTCGGGCTGATCGAGGGCGCCGAGTACCTGATGACCAACGACTACGAGAAGTCGCTGCTGCAGAGCAAGGCCGGGCTGACCGACGCGCAGCTGCTCGACCGCGTCAAGGTGCGGGTCACGACGCTGGGCAAGGACGGGGTGGAGATCGCCGGGCGGGACTTCGACCCGATCCACGTGCCGATCGCGCGGGAGACCCAGGCGGTCGACCCGACCGGCGTCGGCGACGGCTTCCGGGCCGGCTTCTTCACCGCCCTCTCCTGGGGACTCGGGCTGGAGCGGGCCGCCCAGGTCGGCTCCCTGCTCGCCACGCTGGTGCTGGAGACGGTCGGCACCCAGGAGTACGAGGTCCGCCGCGACCTGTTCGTCAAGCGCCTGGCCGAGTCGTACGGCGACGTCGCCGCCGAGGACGTCCGGCCGCACCTCATGCCGTGACGTGACCCCGGCGCTGGTCGCTTCGCCGGGCCGCCGGGACTGGTGAGGAACACCCCCGGCGGCCCCGCCGCCCTGCGGCGGTAACGGCGGCGTGGTGCGGGTCGGCCCCCGCACCACCCGGGTCAGTGGCGGCGGCGGACGTCGAAGGCGGGGCCGTCCGGGCCGGTGATCGTGCCGAGGAACTCGTGGCCGCGCATCCGGCACCAGGCCGGGATGTCCACCGCCGCGGCCGGATCGTCGGCGAGCACCCGCACCACCGTGCCGACGGGCAGCTCGGGCAGCCGCCGGGCCGCCGCGATCACCGGCAGCGGGCAGCGCTGACCGCGGCAGTCGAGGATCTCCGCCGGCGCCGTCACAGCCCCACCACCCCGGCCTCCGCGCGCAGCCCCGCCACGACGCCGGGCAGTTCGGCGAGGAACCTCTCGACGTCGGCCTCCGTCGTCTCCCGGTGCAACGAGACCCGCACGTTGCCGTGCGAGAGCACCCCCATCGCCTCCAGCACGTGCGACGGCCGCAGCGTCGACGACGTGCAGGAGGAGCCCGAGGAGACGGCGAACCCGCGCCGGTCGAGCGCGTGCAGCAGGGCCTCGCCGTCGACGTAGAGGCAGGAGAAGGTCACCAGGTGCGGCAGGCGGTGGTCGGGATCACCCATCACCTCCACGTCGGGCACCTCGGCCGCCACCCGGTCCCGGATCCGGGCCACCAGCGGCGCCAGCCGGGCCGCCTCGGCCGCCGCGTCGGCCGCCGCCGCGCGCAGGCTCGCCGCCGCCGCCACCACCGCCGGCAGGTTGAGCGTGCCCGGCGTACGCCCGGCCTCCCGCTCGTCGGCCGGCCAGGGCGACTCCCAGCGGGTGCCCTTGCGCACGACCAGCAGCCCCACCCCGGGCGGCCCGCCCCACTTGTGCGCGCTGGCGGTCAGCACCGACCAGCCCGCCGGCACCGGGGCCCGGCCCACCACCTGGGCGGCGTCCACGTACAGCGGCACCCCCGCCTCGGCGCACTCCCGCGCGGCCCCGGCCACCGGCTGGAGGGTGCCGACCTCGTGGCTGGCGGCGATCAACGCGGCCAGCGCCACCCCCGGCGCCCGGACCGCCGCCGCCCAGCGGTCCAGGTCGAGCCGGCCGAGCCGGTCCACCGGTACGGGCGTGGCCGTGCCGCCCGCCGCGACGTGCTTCTCGGCGGCGTGCAGCACCGCCGAGTGCTCGATCGCGGAGTGCACCAGGCCGGCGCCCACCCGACGCCGGCCGGTCAGGCCCCCCAGCACGGCGGAGTGCGCGGCCGTCGTACCGCTGGGGGTGAAGGACAGCTCGTCGGCGCGGACGCCGAGCGTCTGCGCGCAGGCCTCGCGGGCGGCGTCGAGGAGTTGACGGGCGCGGCGGGCCTGCGTGTAGAGCCGGCCGGGGTCGGCCCAGCCGTCGTCGAGGGCGGCCAGCAGCGCCTGTCGGGCGACCGGATGCAGCGGCGCGGCGGTGGCCGCGTCCAGGTAGACCGGGGATGCGCTCACGCAAGCCAACGTATCGCGCCGGTATGCCCAAGATCCCCCCGATGGGGGCCGACAGCGACCCCAACACGGTCCAGCCCGTCATGGTCGAGTAATCTGCGACCGTCGGTGACGCCTTTGCCGCTGGTGCTGTCGCTCCGCAGGCGGAGGGCAGGGACAAGACACCGCGGCGCGCTAGGGAGGCAGGACCAGGTGGTCGCAAGGAGTTCGGAGGTACGGCCGTCGGCCGTACGGCACAGCGCTTCCCCAGGAGCCGGTGGGCGCCGGGGACGTGGTGCCGGTCGGATCGCCGGGCTCGGTCTCGGCGGAGCGGCGCTGCTGGTCCTGCTCACGGGCTGCGACGTCGGCGCGGCGTTCGGCGGCTTCGGCTGGCCGCAGGGCGGCATCACGCCCGAGTCGCACCGGATGTACGACCTGTGGATCGCCTCGTGCATCGCGGCGCTCGCGGTCGGCGTCTTCGTGTGGGGCCTGATCTTCTGGTGCGTCGTGCGCTACCGCAAGCGGGGCAACGAGCTGCCGGTGCAGACCCGTTACAACATGCCGATGGAGTTCCTCTACACCATCGCGCCGATCCTGATCGTCTCCGTGCTGTTCTACTACACGGCGGTCGTGCAGACCGACGTGGTGCGGACGACCAAGAACCCCGACGTCACTGTCGAGGTGGTCGCGTTCAAGTGGAACTGGCAGTTCAACTACCGCGACGGTCAGGGCCAGGACGCCAACACGGTCGCCTCCGTGCTCGGCACCAGCGAGGTCATCCCGATCCTGGTGCTGCCGACCGACCGGTCCATCCGGTTCGAGGAGACCAGCCGCGACGTCATCCACTCGTTCTGGGTGCCGGAGCTGCTGTTCAAGCGCGACGTCATGCCGGGCAAGATCCGCAACGTCTTCGAGGTCTCGAAGCTGGAGTCCGAGGGCGCCTACGTCGGCCGCTGCGCCGAGCTCTGCGGCAGCTACCACGCCTTCATGAACTTCGAGCTGCGGGTCGTCTCCCCGGAGAAGTACGAGCAGTTCCTGGCGGCCAAGCGGGACGGCAGGTCCACGCAGGAGGCGCTGACGGCGATCGGCGAGGACCCGTACGCGAAGACCACGAAGCCGTTCGAGACCCGTCGCACCGAGGCCAACTTCAACCCGGACGACGCGCCGGCCGGCGCGGGAAGCTGAGGGATCGGGCATGAAGACCGAGTGGCGCATCTTCCTGGTCATCGCCGGGTTCCTGCTCTTCGCCACCGTCCTCTACGGCGGGTGGACCGCCGCCGACTCCGGCGGTCAGGTCGAGTGGGTCGGCACGGTCGCCCTGCTGCTGAGCTTCCTGCTCTGCACGATGTGCGGCGGCTTCTTCTGGTTCGTTTCCCGCCGGATCGACCTTCGGCCGGAGGACCGGCCGGACGGCGAGATCGCCGACGGCGCGGGTGAGATCGGCTTCTTCAGCCCGGGCAGCTACTGGCCGTTCGGCCTGGCGATCGCCGTCGGGATGGCCGGCTTCGGCCTCGCGTTCTGGCAGTTCTGGCTGCTCGGCCTCGGCATGCTGGCGGTCACGTTCTCCGTCTGCGGCCTGCTGTTCGAGTACTACAGCGGCACCCGGCGCACCGCCGAGCACTGACCGGTCGGTCGCCCGCGAACGTCCCGAAGGCCCGCCTCCCCGGGGAGGCGGGCCTTCGGCGTGGAACGGGTGGCGCGGGCCGTGTGCGGCAGCGGCGCTGAGCCGGTCACCGCGCGGGGCCCGACGCCCGGTCAGCGGTGGCGGTGGTCTCAGGCGGCGTGGCGGCGGCTCGCCGGGCGGTGCCGGCCGCTCGGACGCGTCAGGCGGAACGTGAAGGTGGGGACGAGCACGGCCGCGCCGCAGCCCGTGCAGACCAGTTCGGGGCAGTCGGCGCCGTGGCCGTCGGCGCACGGCGGCGCCTCGAACGGCTCGACGCCCTCACAGGTGTCGCAGTAGAGCTCGCGCTCCGACACGGGCGTCTCCTCTCGCTCCGGTCCCGCGCGGGGGTGTTGTCGCACGCGCCCGACGGGGATCGCCGCGCTCGACGGCGCAGGACGGATGTGGGAACTACTCAGCTGTAGTTTCCCACGGGGGTCCGACAACCTTCGGCGAGGCCCGGGGCTCAGAGGGCGCGCGCGACCTCGATCCAGCGGTCGAGGACGCGGGCGGCGGCCCCGGAGTCGACGGACTCGGCGGCCCGGTCGAGCCCGGCCCGCAGGGCCACGGTGAGGTCGCCGTCGAGCGGGCCCTGCGTGGCCAGCGCCGCCGCCGCGTTGACCAGGACCGCGTCGCGCACCGGGCCGGTCTCGCCGGCCAGCAGCCGACGGACCACGTCCGCGTTGAAGGCGGCGTCACCGCCGCGCAGGTCGGCCAGGGTGGCCCGGGGTACGCCGAGGTCGGCGGCGTCCAGCAGCGACTCCCTGACGACGCCGCCCTGGGCCGCCCAGACGCGGGTCGGCGCGGCGGTGGTGAACTCGTCCAGCCCGTCCTCGCCGCGCATCACCAGCACGGAGTCGCCCCGGGCGGCGAAGACGCCGGCCATCACCGGGGCCATCCGGGCGTCGAAGCAGCCGACCGCTCCGGCGCGGGGCCGTGCCGGGTTGGTCAGCGGGCCGAGGAAGTTGAACACCGTGGGCACGCCCAGCTCCCGGCGTACCGGGCCGGTGTGCCGCATCCCGGGGTGGAAGCGGGCCGCGAAGCAGAAGCCCATGCCGGCCTCGGCGACGCACCGGGCCACCCCCTCGGGGCCCAGGTCGAGCGGCACGCCGAGGAACTCCAGCACGTCTGCGGTGCCGCAGGAGGAGGAGGCCGCCCGGTTGCCGTGCTTGACCACCCGGACACCGGCGCCGGCCACCACCAGCGAGGCCATGGTCGAGATGTTGACGGTGTGCGCGAGGTCACCGCCGGTGCCGACCACGTCGAGGGCGGTGGCGCGCAGCTCGTCGGGCAGCTCGACCGGGACCGCCCGGCCGAGCATCGCCTCCACCAGACCGGCCAGCTCGGCCGAGGTCTCACCCTTGGCGCGCAGCGCGACGACGAAGCCCGCCATCTGCGCCGGGGCGGCCGAGCCGGCCATGATCTCGCCCATCGCCCAGGCGGTGTCGGCGGTGGCGAGTTCCTCGCCGCGCAGCAGCGCGTTGAGCAGGTGCGGCCAGGTCCGATCGCCCAAGGCGGGCCTCCCGAGCGTGCGAGATGACGGGTGGGATGGGAACCGGCACCGGTCGGCCCGGCGCCGTGGCGGGCCGGAGCGGGGGACGTCAGGCGGGTGCGTGCGTCCGCAGCAGCTCGGCCACCGTGGTGCCGGTGGTCACCGGGTCGAGCGGGTGCACCAGGGTGGCGTCGACCTCGGCGTACGCCGCGAGCCACCGGTCGGCGGCGCGGGCGATCACCACGCAGGTCGGGGGGGCGTCGGCCCGGTCGTCCTTGATCTGCCGGGCGATGCCGATGCCGCCGCCCGGGCTCGCCTCGCCGTCGAGCACCAGCAGGTCGATCTCGTAGTCGTCGACGAGCCGGACGCACTCGGCGTAGTCGGACGCCTCGACGAACTCGACCCGCAGGCCGGGCGCGGGGCGCGGCCCGACGGCGAGCCGCATCCGGTCGCGGACCTCCGGGTCGTCGCTGTAGAGCAGGACGGTGCAAAGACGATCGCTCATGCCGGCACTCCGCTTCGCTCCGTGCCGTCGTGCGGCACCATCACACTGAGCTTTGATGATTCGTTCGCTGCGCGCTCGTCGGTCGGACTGGCTCCCACCTCGTGGCCGCCCGCTGATCGTACCGGTCGGTGTGAGGTGTGCGACGTCCGCCCGGCGGCGGCGCCGGGGCGTACCGGCCGGCCCGGCTCAGGCCGTGGACTCCGCGGCACGCTGACGGGCCTCCTGGCGGTCCAGGTCGCGGTCGACGCGGCGGGCCTCCCGCTCGGCGTGCCGCATCCACTGCACGACCAGCACGGCCAGCATGGTCACGCTGACGAACTCGCCGCCGGCCCAGAGGATGCCGCCGGCGACCACCTGGTCCTGCCACGGGTCCGACCAGGTGAGCCCGAGCGACGGGTACCAGTCGCCGCCGAAGAGCGTGCTGCTCTGCATGATGGTGAGGCCGAGCACGGTGTGGAACGGCACGGAGAGCAGCATCAGCAGCGCCCGCGCCGGGTACGGCCAGCGGCCCGGCAGCGGATCGAGCCCGAGCAGCGGCCAGAAGAACACGCAGCCGGTCATGATGAAGTGCGCGTGCACGACCTCGTGCGCCCACACGTGCTCGAGGGTGTAGCGGTACAGGTCGGTGAAGTAGAGCGCGAACGGGTTCACCACGAAGATGGCGAACGCCACCAGGGGGAAGCTGTAGATCCGGGCGATCCGGCTGTGCACGACCGCCAGCAGCCGCTTGCGCGGTCGTGGCGGCAGGGTGCGCAGGGCCAGCGTCACCGGCGCGCCCAGCGCGAGGAAGATCGGCGAGATCATGGAGAGCACCATGTGCTGGACCATGTGCACCGACAGCAGTGCCGTGTCGTACGCGTGCAGGCCGCTGACGGTGACCGCCGCGATGCCGCCGAGGCCGGGGCCGAGGAAGAAGACCGTCCGGGCGACCGGCCACCGGTCGCCCCGGACCCGCAGCCGGTGCACCCCGTAGAGGTAGACGCCGGCGGCCAGCACCAGGCCGACGGCGAGCCAGCTGTCCAGCCTGGTCTCGGTGAACACCGAGGTCACGGTGAACGGTGGCGGGGTGGCCGCGCTCGCCGCCGGCGCGGCGACGGCGGCTGCGGCGGAGATCGGATCGGCGTGCAGCACGCTTTTCAGCCTAGGTCAGGCGAACCGGACTGCCCCGATCGGGCTGTGGATGCCACGGGTTTGGCCCCCCGCTGATCGGCGGCCCCGGTCAAGGGCAATAATGACCGCGTGACTGCGGCCCCAGCCATTGACAAGAGCCGGATCCACTCCCTGACCCGACCCAACATGGTCAGCGTCGGGACGATCGTGTGGCTCTCCAGCGAACTCATGTTCTTCGCGGCGCTGTTCGCGATGTACTTCTCCATCCGCGCGGCGGCGCCGGAGCAGTGGGCGGAACACACCACGCACCTCAACATCCCCTACGCGACCACCTTCACGGTGATCCTGGTGTTGTCGTCGGTGACCTGCCAGCTCGGTGTCTTCGCCGCGGAGAAGGGTGACGTCCACGCGCTGCGGCGCTGGTTCACGATCACCTTCGTGATGGGCCTGATCTTCGTCCTCGGCCAGCTCAACGAGTACCGCGAGCTGGTGCACGCGGGCATCAAGATCAACGAAGACGGTTACGGGTCGATGTTCTACCTGACCACCGGCTTCCACGGACTGCACGTGGCCGGCGGTCTGGTCGCCTTCGTCATCTTCATGATCCGCACCACCATGGGCCGGTTCACACCGGCGCAGGCCACGTCGGCGATCGTCGTGTCCTACTACTGGCACTTCGTCGACGTCGTGTGGATCGGGCTCTACGCCATGATCTACTGGCTTCAGTGATCTTGGCGCGTCACGAACCGCGCCGCTGCTCCGTCCCCTGAGACAAGGTCCAACCGGTTAAGGACACAGGTCATGACTTCTGACAACGACCGCCGACGCGGTCTGCTCGCGCGGCTGCGCGAGCGGCCCGCGGCGCGCAGCAGGGGCCGCCGCCGGCTGGGTGCCGCGGTCCGGCTGTTCGCCGCGCTGATGCTGGCCGGCGGCGCCTACACCGTCTTCGCCCCCGGCGTGCAGGCGCAGGACACCCCGCTCACCGGTGCCGCCGCGGAGGGCAAGGCGCTGTTCGACGTGAGCTGTGTGACCTGTCACGGTCGCAACGCGCAGGGCGTCGAGGGGCGCGGGCCGAGCCTGATCGGCGTCGGCGCGGCCTCGGTCGAGTTCCAGGTCGGCTCCGGCCGCATGCCGATGGCCCGGCAGGAGGCCCAGGCCCAGCGCAAGCCTGAGCTCTTCACCGACGAGGAGACCCGCCAGCTCGCGCAGTACGTCCAGGAACTCGGCGGCGGCCCGGTGGTGCCCGACGGTGACAACCTGCACGCCGACGGGAACGTCGCCGCTGGCGGCGAGCTGTTCCGGATCAACTGCGCGCAGTGCCACGCCTTCGGCGGCGGCGGTGGCGCCTTGTCCTCCGGCAAGTACGCGCCGAGCCTGCGCCCGGCCACCGACCGGCAGATCTACGCCGCCATGCTGAGCGGCCCGCAGAACATGCCGGTCTTCGGCGACAACCAGATCTCCCCGGACCAGAAGGCGGACCTCATCGCCTACATCCAGGAGACCCTGAAGCACGACCAGGACCCGGGCGGCTTCAACCTCGGTCGGTACGGGCCGTCCACCGAGGGCCTGGCGATCTTCCTGGTGGGCATCGTCGCGCTCGTCTTCGCGAGCCTGTGGATTGCGGGCAAGTCGTGACCGGGCGGCTCATCCGATTCAGTGCCGTGGTGCCGCAGCGCGGCACCGCCCGTAGCGAGGTGACGGCATGACCACGCACACCGAGCACCAGGCCCAGCAGGGCCGGGAGCCGCTCGACGTGAACACCCCCGGGCTCAGCCAGTTCGACATCGTCCGCGAGGGCGCGCGCCGGGACGACATCGAGATCGTCCACTACGAGCCGCAGGTGGCGCCGGGCAGCAAGGCCGAGCGCCGGCTGACCCGTACGGTCGCGTCGTTCTTCCTGCTGACCGGCCTGGCGGCGACCGCGTTCCTGGTGATCTACATCTGGTGGCCGTGGGAGTACTCCCCGGGCAGCGGCGGCGACAAGTGGTACACGCCCCTGCTCGGCGTCACCCTCGGCGTGGCCCTGCTCGGCATCGGCTTCGGCATCCTGACCTGGGGCAAGAAGCTGCTGCCGAAGG
Organism: Micromonospora sp. NPDC049060; assembly: GCF_040649055.1. Taxonomy (NCBI): domain Bacteria; kingdom Bacillati; phylum Actinomycetota; class Actinomycetes; order Micromonosporales; family Micromonosporaceae; genus Micromonospora; species Micromonospora sp. NPDC049060. Next base: position 3,341 of record NZ_JBEZEV010000023.1, on the reverse strand, counting down.
AGGTCTCGATCCAGGACCGGCACGAGGGTGCCGTCGCCTCCGACGACCGGATCATCACCGGCCAGACCATGCTCTACATGGCCGACGAGCTGGGCGTGAAGCGCCGGCCGCTGCTCGGCATCTCGCTGCTGGCCGGTCTCGCGCCGGTCGGTGCGGTCGCCGCGGCGCCCCTGGTCGGCGGCCTGATCTCCCAGCCGCACAAGAACAACCAGATGTTCAGGACGGGCTTCGCCCCGACCGAGAGCGGCGAGAAGATCCGCCTGGTCCGCGAGGACGGCCGGCCGGTCCGCCCGGCGGACGTCAGCGCGGGCGGCCAGATCACCGTCTTCCCCGGCATCGACCACGGCGTGAGCAACCTGCACGCGGACTCGCCGACCCTGCTGATCCACCTGCGGGACTCCGACGCGCAGAAGTCGCGCCAGGCCAACGAGCGTGAGCAGCACGGCGACTACATGTGGGGCAACTACGCCGCGTTCTCCAAGATCTGCACGCACGCCGGCTGCCCGGCGAGCCTGTACGAGCAGCAGACCAACCGCCTGCTCTGCCCGTGCCACCAGTCGCAGTTCCTGATCACCGACAACGCCCGGCCCATCTTCGGCCCGGCCAGCCGACGGCTGCCGCAGCTGCCGATCGAGGTGGACTCCGAGGGCTACTTCGTGGCCAAGTCCGACTACACCGAGACCGTCGGGCCCGACTTCTGGGAGCGGCCGTGAAGCGGCGCAAGTTTGACAAGGCAGCAATCCCGGGGAACGTCGCCCGGGGAGTGGACGACCGCTTCCAGGTGGCCACCCCGCTGCGCCGGCTGCTGAACAAGGTCTTCCCGGACCACTGGTCGTTCCTGCTCGGCGAGATCGCGCTGTTCTCGTTCGTCGTCCTGCTGCTGACCGGCGTCTTCCTGACCTTCTTCTACGAGCCGGCGATGACCGAGGTCGTCTACAACGGCAGCTACGCCCCGCTGCGGGGCACGCCGATGTCGGCCGCGTACGCCTCCAGCCTGGACATCTCGTTCGACGTCCGCGGTGGCCTGATCATGCGGCAGATGCACCACTGGTCGGCGCTGCTGTTCATGGCCGCCATCGTGGTGCACATGCTCCGGGTCTTCTTCACCGGCGCGTTCCGCAAGCCGCGTGAGACCAACTGGATCATCGGCTCGCTGCTGTTCTGGGTCGGCTTCCTCGCCGGCTTCACCGGCTACTCGCTGCCGGACGACGGCCTCTCCGGCACCGGCCTGCGGATCGCCTCGGCGATCATGCTCTCCATCCCGGTGGTCGGCTCCTGGGTCACCTCGTCGGTCTTCGGCGGGGAGTTCCCGGGCACGATCATCATCAGCCGGTTCTACATCGCCCACGTGCTGCTCGTCCCGGGCCTGCTGCTCGCGCTGATCGGCGCCCACCTGGGCCTGGTCTTCAAGCAGAAGCACACCCAGTGGCCCGGCCCCGGCCGGACCAACGGCAACGTGGTCGGCGAGCGGATGTTCCCCCGCTACGCGATCAAGCAGGGCGGCTTCTTCATGGTCGTCTTCGGCGTGATCGCGCTGATGGGCGGCCTGTTCCAGATCAACCCGATCTGGCTGTTCGGCCCGTACGAGGCGTGGGTGGTCTCGGCCGCCAGCCAGCCCGACTGGTACGTCATGTTCCTCGACGGCTCGACCCGTCTGATGCCCAACTGGGAGATCAACATCCCGATCGGCGACGGGTACGTGATCCCGCCGCTGTTCTGGCCGACGGTCGTGCTGCCGGGCATCCTGGTCGGCCTGTCGACGCTCTACCCGTTCCTGGAGGCCCGGCGCCTCAAGGACACCAGGAGCCACAATCTGCTCCAGCGTCCCCGGGACGTGCCGGCCCGGACCGGCCTGGGCGCCATGGCGCTGGCGTTCTTCGTGGTGCTGACCCTCTCCGGCGCCAACGACGTCATCGCCGACAAGTTCCAGATCAGCCTGAACGCGATGACCTGGGCTGGCCGCATCGGCCTGCTGGTGCTGCCGCCGCTGGCGTACTACGTCACCTACCGGATCTGCCTGGGTCTCCAGCAGCACGACCGGGAGGTACTCGCCCACGGTGTCGAGACCGGCATCATCCGGCGCCTGCCGGACGGCCGGTTCGAAGAGGTGCACCAGCCGCTCGCGGCGGCCGACGGGCACGGCGACGGCCACGGCGCGCTGCCGTACGCCGGCTGGGTCGTGCCGAAGAAGATGAACCGGCTCGGCGCCCTCGGCCCGGCCATCCGGGGCTTCTTCTACCCGATCGAGAAGCCGGCCGAGGCGCCGGTCTCGCCGGGGCACCCGCCGGTCGAGCCCCGACCGGAGCGGGAGGAGATCGGCAGCGGCGAGAGCCGCCGCTGACCCCGCGACACCTCGACGTGGCGCCCACCGGAGTCCTCCGGCGGGCGCCACGTCCGTTTCCGCCCCCGACGGTCCGACACGGGCGTGTCGGTCGGTCGCCTCCCCGACGGGGGATCGCAGGAATAACCCCGGTCAGCCGGGTATCCGTGCGATCCAACGTCTCAAGGGGGGAAGCATGTTGGGTATCAAACGCCTCGGCCTGCTGGCCGCGCTGGTGCTGGTGGGGATCGCGCCGGCCGCGGCGGCACAGGCCGCGGTGCAGCCGTCGCAGCAGGACACCCAGTACCTGCAGGCCGTGCACCAGGTGAATCTGTTCGAGATCACCGCGGGTGACCTGGCCCAGCAGAAGGGCCAGAGCCAGGGGGTCAAGGACCTGGGCGCCCGGCTCAAGACGGACCACACCCAGCTCGACCAGACGGTGCAGCAGACCGCGTCGCAGCTGGGCGTGGAGTTGCCGAGTGAGCCCACCGCGGATCAGCAGTCCGTCATCGACCAGCTGAACAACGCCAGCGGCGAGGAGTTCGACCGGCTCTGGGTGACCAGCGAGCTGGCCGGCCACGTCCAGGCCATCCAGGCCACCCAGACGGAGATCTCGCAGGGCTCCGAACAGTCGGTGGTCCAGCTGGCCCAGACCGCCCTGCCGACGCTGCAGGCGCACTACGACGCGCTGGTGCAGCTGGCGGAGCAGCTGGGCATCCCGGTGCCGCAGACCAGCGCCAGCGGCACCCCGAGCCCGGGCGGCACGACGCCGGCTCCGGGTGGCACCACCGAGACCCCGGCTCCGGGCGGCACCACCACCGAGTCGCCGGCTCCGGGCGGCACCATCGAGACGCCGGCTCCCGCGGGTAGCTGACGTCGCCTCACCACGACGGGCGGTCCGCCTCCGGGCGGGCCGCCCGCCGGGCCCGTTCGCGAGCTCCACCCGGAACATGGCGTTCGGCAGGGGCTCGATGACCCGACCCTCGATCTCGATGGCTCCGTCTTTTTTCGGCATGTACTC